>JAGWYC010000402.1 GCA_018969565.1 Bacteroidota bacterium
ATATCGAGTGGGGCTCCTTCTGCAAATAAGTTGTTAATATGCGCAAAGGCCCTTGCACAAAGTGGGTCTGAAAATTCATGCGGGCCACCTTGATGCAGCTCCTGTGCCACCATTTGCCACAGTTTCAGGTCATCGGTTTGTTGCAGATGCCCGTGTTTAATGACCAGGCGGAGCAGGCCCTGTTCCTGATGGATATCGTCAAAAGTGATGGTCTTGAGGTTCGTTGCCGTTTGTTCGGCCATACGCTCCAGGGACTGGTTTACCTCTTTCTGGTCGTCCTTGTTAACGTTCCGCACCAGGCGGTTCAGTTCGTAGAGCAACTGATCGGCGGCCTGGCCTGAAACGTCTGCAAGCTGCCGCACCAGTTCAGTGCGTTTAATAGAATCGCGAATCAGGCTCAGGCTGAGCAGGATATCCCTGATGGCCTCTGCGCGAATGATGGGGTCATTTCCAGCCCCGTCGAACAGGAGGCGAGCCTTAAACAGGATGAAATTCTGTTCGTTTGCATCCAGAAAAGCGGCAAATTCCACGGGTCCGAGTTTGCGGCACAGGCTATCAGGATCTTCTCCATCGGGGAAGCGCACCACACGCACATTCAGGTCTTCCTTCAGCATGAGGTCAATTCCCCGCAGAGATGCCTTGATACCTGCCGCATCTCCATCGTAAAGCACGGTTACGTTGGGCGTAAACCGGCGAATCAGCCGGATCTGGTTTTCGGTAAGCGCGGTGCCACTGCTGGCCACAACATTGTCAATACCGGCCTGAAACAGGGTAATCACGTCCGTGTAACCCTCAGTGAGAAACACTTTATCTTTCTTCTTTACAGAAGCTTTCGCCTGAAACAATCCAAAAAGGTGGTCACTTTTGTGATATACCGGACTTTCTGAGGAATTGATGTATTTGGGCTGCCCCTCGGCCTTTCCCATAACCCTTCCGCCAAAAGCCACTACCCTTCCGGAAACCGAAAACACCGGAAATATTACCCTATTCCGGAACATATCGAACCAGCGCCCGGAATCTGATTTCTTCACCAGACTGGCTGTTTCAAGAAACTCCTTATTGTAAGACCCCTTTTCAGCAGCCTGCAAGAAATCGCTCCATTTATCCGGTGCAAAACCCAGTTTCCAGTGGCGTATGGTATTCATTTCAAGACCACGTTCACGGAAATAAGACAAGCCGATATTCCGCCCGTCTTCGGTATCATGCAATTGTGTTTCGAACCACCCCGCCGCAAAGTCGAGCACGGCATAAAGGCTCTCGCGTTGCTTTTGTTCCTCCTGAAGTTCTTCCAGTTCGGGCTGTCCTGTTTCTATCAGGTCAATGCCGTAGCGATGTGCCAGCTTGCGTACAGCTTCCACAAAGGAAACCTGGTCCAGTTCCATCACAAACTGAACAGAATTCCCGCCCTTGCCACATCCGAAGCACTTGTATATACCTCTGGAAGGATTTACGTTGAACGACGGCGTTTTTTCATCGTGAAAAGGACAAAGCCCTATGTAGTTGGCACCCCGCTTTTTCAGGGTAAGGTATTGTCCCACCACCTCTTC
>JAGWYC010000060.1 GCA_018969565.1 Bacteroidota bacterium
GGCGAGCTCCTGAATGTGTCCTGCTTCAACGTTGTGTATGGATTCGATAGCTCTATCGTAGAAGTTGTAATCGCGCCCAAACAAAGTTAAATCACGCCTCTTTCCAGCCATGTTGAAAGGCCCATCAAAACTCATTTTCAAGTTGCCACACAGATACTGTTTAACCTTGTTCAGTTCATCCGGTTGGGTACAGTCATTCATCAAACGGTTTAATTCATGCTTTATTTCCTTTATTACGAGTTCCGCGTTACCAGCCTTGATTTCACTATGGATATACCAATGATACTCATCTCCATGGTTAACCAAAGAACTATGAATGCCGTATGTCAAACCGCGCTCCTCGCGGATGTTCTTCATAAGCCGGCTCCCAAAAAAACCTCCGAGCAAAGTGTTTAGTAACCAAAGTGCGCAGTAATCCGAATCATGCACAACCACCCCGGATTTTCCTAAGCTTAAACTCACTTGGTTCGTATTAGCAACCGGATGTTCTATATGGCGCTGTTCGCTTGGTTTTTTTGTCCATATTGGTGGTTCTGTAATATCTAGGGAAACTGGACCCCATTGATGTGCAAGTTGTGTAAAAACAGCTTCGTCAACATCCCCGCATAATATCATGAAACACGGCTGTTTGTCTAAGAACAAGCTCGAGTAAGAGTGTAGTTGATCAGCGCTAATACCCTGAATATCAGACACTTCCGTATAATTTGAGAGGTAGTGTTCGCTTCCACAAATACTTTGCATCAGTAGTCTATGCGACCAATATTTAGGAGTGGATTGCCTGATTTGTAAATCACTCACTGCACCGGCTTTATATACTTCAACTTCTTTCTGGGGAAACCCAACGCCGGCACTATATTTTAACCAAATATCCAATGCTGCATGCAGGTGCCTGGTTTGAGCACTGATAACCAGTTGAACATATCTTGATTCTACCTGAATGTCTATGGAAGCGCCAATAGCTTCCAATTGTTCCATGATTTGAAGAGCAGAAACTGCGCTGTTCCCTGAAAGCTGTAAATGAGCCGCAGCACGTAAAATCCACGATTCTTTTACTCTTTTCGTGCCACCGGGAAATACGATGTACAAACGAGCTACACCTGTTTCTTTTGTCGGGTATAGCCAGCCTTTAAGACCGGGACCCAAGTCCAGTTCAGGGGCGTGGGGAAAGTTCAATGTTCCGATTGTAATCCCAGCCGGCCCCTTCTTTCTATCTATGCTCATGATACCTGGGGTCTGTAATAAACCACGTTTGCCTGGGCTTTGTTCAAATGTTCTGATGCCCAGTTTTTTAAATCCATGTTGTTCACCGCATTCAGCATATTGGCCTCATCCAGCATATCGCTATTCAAAAGGCCCAGATTCTCATAATAACAGAGCTTTTGAACTCTGTTCATGTGATTAGTCTGATCGAACAAAAGTCTCGTTATCGCTTGGTTCTTGACCCGTTTCAGGTGTTCATCACCAAATGCATTCATCATATACTCATCCAACAAGTCGCGAATAGCTTGTTCGGCTGTTTCATGTTTCACGGAATCACTCAAAATACCGTAAACAACAAACAACCCTTCGCTCAGGCCTTTCATATAGAACGATTCTGCAGAAGTGAAAATACTCTTTTCTTTCACCAACTTAAGGTAAAGAGGCGAAGTTTCTGTACCTCCAAATAACTCTGAATACAAACTACCAAACGGCCAGTCCTGCCTTTGAGCACCGGGCGTTCTAAAGGCCATAAATACAGCATTTTGGGGAAGTAGATCCGTTGTTTGAAGAATGCGTCGTTCTTTTTGCTCCGGTTCCGTTGGGTAAAGGTTGGGGTTAGGAGCAGCCTTTCGTTTAATACTACCAAACCATTTTTCTGTCAACTCAAGCGTTTCCAATTCGCTTAATGCACCACTAATACAGAGTATGGCGTTATTGGGATGATAGTACCGTTCGTAAAATGCACGAACATCATCCAGCGAGGCCTGTTCAATATGATCAGGTATTAATCCAATAGTAGGCCAGCGGTAGGGGTGGACTTTATAAGCCAGGGCCCGCAAATGATGCCACAGCATCCCAAATGGGGCATTGTGACAGCGTTGCTTAAATTCTTCAATCACAACACCCTTTTGAACGTTGAGGCTCTTCTCAGAAAAATCTAAACCAAGCATCCTGTCACTTTCCAACCAGAATGCAGTTTCAGCATTTTCTAATGGAACGCTAATGTAGTAATTGGTGAAATCGTTGTTGGTGTAAGCATTGTTGTTACCTCCCGCCCATTCCACCACCTTGTCGTAGTCTGGAATGTTAACGGAACCCCCAAACATCAGGTGCTCAAAAAGATGAGCGAACCCTGTTCTTTCTTGTGCTTCATCACGGGCACCCACGTTGTAAAGAATGTTCAGGGTAACAGTATTGCTTTCCGGAACCGGATGGTGAATCACCCGCAGGCCATTGGCAAGCGTAAACCGCGCATAATCCATGAACCACAAAGTTAACATGTAAACCGATTCTCCCGGACATATAAGCCACACATGCCGGCGGGAACAAAAAACAACCCTGGCAGCAAAGCCGCCTCAACGTTTATGGTAAACCGTTGCTCAATACAAGTTAGTCGGCAACTTCAAAGTCAAATACCACAATCAGCGGTACCTGATGTTTCATGCCATCCTTTCCTGTAAAACACTTTGAAAACATGCTCCCCTGAACGAACAAACGAAAACCGGGCACTATGTTCTGCGCCCGATGCACCATCATACCCCTAAACTGAATCATATACAAATCGCCGGAAACACGCATCCAAAATGAAAGCAGCTCCCTGCCAAGGTTGTCTTTTTTGGCCTCAGGCCCATTTTCAATTGTACCCGATACAACGACCATCCTGTTAATACTGCGAAAAACCATGTGGCAATCTTAAGCAGGCCGTGTTGAACCATAGCATCTGTAAACATTTGTAAACGCTTGTAAATGTTTGCACTAAGTAATAGCGCTGTTTATCCGCTTCAGGCTTCTTTGTCCTTATCTTTGAATCATATTTTATTTTGACCAACAAGAACGAATCAAACAACACAGGGGGAGAGCGTTTCCAGAAAAGACTTAAAGGCGAACAAAGGGTTCGTACGACAAAAACGAAGGAAAGCGCCTCCAGGAAACCACCAGGCGGAAATAAATCAGGATTTAACCGAAACCAAACAGGCTTCGGATCTGCGGGTGAAGGTGGTTTTAGAAAGAAATTTGACAATAAACCGGATTCTCGCTCCGGAACACGTCCCAAATCAACTCGATCAGGTAGCGAAATATCACGTGAATATTCCCAAACCAAAAGGGTTTTCAGACGAGATTCGGATCAAGGAGAGGATTCTTTCAAAAGGAAACCGAGGAACTTTGGCGATAAACCAACACCCCGAAATAATGAATATCGAAATACCGGGAAGTCGAATCTGAAGCGTTTTTCATCCGACGAGGAACGTCCTTCTTTCCGCAGAAAAAAGCCCGATTCAACGGAGTATTCAGGTTCAAACAGGTTCTCCGGAAACAAACGAGAACAAACGGGCGAAGGCCGCTTCCCGAAAAGGGATTTCTCCGGTGAAGAGCGTCCTTCTTTCCGCAGAAAAAAACCCGATTCAACGGAGTATTCGGGTTCAAACAGGTTCTCCGGAAACAAACGAGAACAAACGGGCGAAGGCCGCTTTCCGAAAAGAACATCCTCCAACAAACCGGAATTCTCTAAATCAGACAGGGGGAATCAAACCGAATTCAAATCGAGTAGCTATAAAACAGAAGGAACACGCGGGAGTTTTTCTTCCAAGCCTGGCGCAGATAAACCCAAGAGGGAATACAAACCGCGCAGCATTAAAACAGAAAAAGGTACCCAAGCCGCCAACTTTAAGGGCAGAGGCAAGCAACTACGTGAAACTTCCGGAATGCTCGAAAAGGGTGCAAGCCTCGCTAATGATGAGGTTCGGCTAAACAGGTTTATTGCCATGAGCGGTTCTTACAGCAGGCGAGAGGCCGATGCATTTATTGCCGAGGGCCGTGTAAGCATTAACGGAACAGTGGTTACTGAACTTGGAACGAAGGTTCAGCCCGGTGATTCGGTAAAGCTCGATGGACAGAAAATAGCTGCACAAAAACCGGTTTACATCTTACTCAATAAACCAAAAGGTTATGTAACAACAACCGAAGATCCGGAAGGACGTCAAACGGTGATGGATTTAATACAACTTCCGGCTGCCGATAATCTTTTCCCGGTTGGCCGTCTGGACAGGAATACCACAGGAGTGTTGCTCATTACAAATGATGGTGATCTGGCCCAGAAAATCATGCACCCTTCTTTTAATATCAAGAAAATATACCGCGTTAAACTGGACAGAAAGCCGAGCAGAGAGCATATGCTTGAATGGATTGCCGGCGTTGATCTGGAAGACGGCAGAATGAGCTTTGAACAAGTTGGTTTCGTAGAGAAGGAGGAGCCAACCGTATTGGGTGTAGAGATTCATAGTGGCAGAAACAGGGTGGTACGCCGCATGTTTGAGCACTTTGGATACGAAGTGAAAAGCCTGGATCGGGTGTTGCTGGGAGAATTCGACAAACTCAATCTGGGTCGGGGTCGCTGGCGTTTCCTGAACGATAAGGAAATGCGTTATGTGATGAAAATTAAGGCCAGAAAAAACAAAACTTCGGCTAGAAAGTAAGTTGCAACACTCCGGATGTTCAAGTCAGACTCCGCTAACGAACAAAGCGCGGTTGGTGTAGATGGGTGTCGTGGAGGATGGATTGCTGTGGATGAACACGGCCATTGGTTTCTGGCGGGTAGTTTTCTCGAGATTCTTCATTATTTTCCGAACAGAAGGGTATTCATTGACATTCCTATTGGTTTAAGCGACCCATTAATAAATCGTGTTGTGGAAGATGTGGCCAGGCCCTTACTGGGCAGGCGTTCTTCATCTCTGTTTACGCCACCATGTCGCGAAGCCGTGTATGCCGGCACTTACCGGGAAGCGAACTACATAAACAAGCGCATTTGTGGTAAAGGCATCAGTATCCAGTGTTGGAATATTGTTCCACGTATCCGTGAAATTGATGCGCTCTTGCGGGAAAACCCGCACCTGAAGGAAACGGTTTTTGAATCCCATCCGGAGCTTACATTCGCTTGTTTTAATCAAAGAACGCCTCTTTCATTTTCTAAAAAAACAGCAGAGGGCCGGCTGGAAAGATTGAATTTACTGATGAAGCACAACCCTGTTTATGAAGCCTATTTCCAAAAAGGCCGAAGCTTGTTTTCATCGAAGCAGGCCGCCCCGGATGATTTAATTGATGCACTCTGCCTGTCATTACTTGGCAATAGCCCACATAAACAACTGATGCAACCATTAAGAGATTCTGAAGGCATACCGATGAATCTGGTGATTCCTTCTTAGGAAGTTGAGGTCATTACTTGACTTTTATTCATGATATGTTTATATTTATAACGAAATTATATTTATGACGAAATACAGAATAGGAATTACCATGGCCGGTGCCGTTTCAGCGGGTGCCTATACGGCCGGAGTACTTACAGAACTCATGGAAACCCTGGATGCCTGGTATAAAGCAAAGCAGCAAGGGCTTGATTATACATGCGAGGATGGCACTGTGCTTAATTTTGCTCCCAATGAAATCCCTGCACACGAAGTCGAAATTCAGGCCTTTTCCGGTTCGTCTGCAGGGGGTATGTGCGCCGCCTTGTTTGCATTTTGTCTGGGCCGTGGAAACCTGGATGCGTTGTATCAATCCTGGGTAAAGGATATTGACCTTAGGCCTATGCTTGATCCCACAGATATTCCCGGCGACGGCTCATCACTGTATTCATTACTCAACACAGCACAGATTGATAAAATAGCCAATGCAGCAGCAGACTTTGAGTACAATCAATCCATGAAGTGGCCCGCCTATTTATCGGAAAATATAGACCTGTATCTTACCCTGACCAACTTGGAGGGAATTCCTTATGGAATGAACTACAACAACTTGCCCGGCTCCCTGAATCAGGGCGTAATGAGCCACGCCGATTATACCCGTTTTCGGCTGGTAAAACCGGGTTATGCCGGCAACATTGAACCGGATGCACTGAAACTGGACCCATCTGAAAAAACACGTGGAACAGCGCAGGAAAACTGGAATCAACTCAGGGATAATGCTCCGGCCACAGGCGCGTTTCCTATTGGTTTAAAGGCAAGGATGTTGCGCCGAACCAAAAAACAATATGAAGAGCGGGAATGGTATTTCCCATTTTTATTTAAGAACGGTCAACCAGAAGCCTATAAAATTAAACCCGGATGGGCCGTGGGCACCCCTGATACTTTTGATCTTGAGTTTTCTGATGGTGGTGTGCTGAATAATGAACCTTTTGAGTTAGTAAGGCGCAGACTGGCAATTAACGTCAATAAATGGCGGAATGAAACCGAAGCGGATAAAGCGGATGGCAGTGTCATCATGGTAGATCCGTTTCCAACGGAACCACCTAAAGTAACAGGTACTACCTTCGATAATATCCCGCCAATTCAGTCGCTCGTGGGTCCATTGTTTGGCGCCATGCGTAACCAGTCTATGTTCGACCAGGAGTTGTTCCAAGCCGCCCTGAATAAAGATATTTACTCACGCTACCTGATTTCTCCGGTTCGCAAGGATGCGCATAATAACTATGAAAAAACCCCGTTAGCATCTTCCTCGCTCATGGCTTTCGGAGGCTTTATTCATGAGGATTTAAGAGAGCACG
This sequence comes from Bacteroidota bacterium, assembly GCA_018969565.1. Taxonomy (GTDB): domain Bacteria; phylum Bacteroidota; class Bacteroidia; order NS11-12g; family UBA955; genus REEB481. The sequence goes on from JAGWYC010000060.1 coordinate 6,737, forward strand.
ATTTTAAACTAGGTCGCTATAATTGTCAGCGCTTCCTGAGAAACCACTACTCACTCCCGTTGAATAACCCCATGGTTTCCTACGCGACCAATCCTGCTTTGCTGGAGCGGTATAAAAAAGCCGGCTGGGTAATAGAAAAAGACGGACAACTGTTTATGTCCATCGTACCTTCCTCCGGCATGATATCGCCTCGCGAACAACCGGTTTGGCCTCAAATAGCAAGAACCCATACCGATGAGTTACGGCAACTGGCATACAAGCGTTTTGTGAGAATCAGGGAGCACTATGTGAAAGGGTTTACATCAAACAAAATCCTGTCTTCGGCGCTGAATCTGGGTTTGTCGGTGAAATTTGGAGAAAAATGGTTCACCCGTCAATGGGAAAAAACCGTGGAGAAACCGCTTCTTGAGGCCGGATTAATGCGCTGAGCAACTTCAATTAGGCATCTTTATCCTGACAAATTTCCGTCAGGACCCCATTTGTGCTTTTTGGATGCAGGAATGCGATGCGCTTATTGTCCGCGCCATCTTTGGGGGTCGCATTAATCCACTCGAAGCCTGAAGCACGCAGTTGTTCCATGCGTTCATCCGCATTATCCACGTCAAAGGCCAGGTGATGGATTCCTTCTCCGCGCTTTTCAATAAACTTAGCGATGGCGCTGTCTTCCCGCGTAGCAGAAAGGAGTTCAATCTTTACATTTCCAACGAGGAAAAAAGAAGTAACTACGCCTTCGCTTTCCACGGTTTCACGTTTGTAAGGAGTTGTATTCAGCAGCAGAGAAAACAACTTTTCCGAAGCGTCCAGGTCTTTTACGGCGATTCCGATATGTTCCAGTTTATTCATGGCAGGTAAGGAATTTCAAATACATGAAGCAGGAATGCTACTACGGGAATAATGAACAGCATGGCATCCAGCCGGTCCAGAATACCGCCGTGACCGGGTATCACATTGCCGGAATCTTTTACACCCAGGTTGCGCTTCATCAGGCTTTCTGTAAGATCACCGAGCGTGCCTGCAATATGAACCGCGGGCGCAAGCAAGTAAACAAAACGCAAATCCAAGTCGCGAAAATGAGCGTAAACCCCAGCCACCAAAATGGTTCCAGCCATCCCGCTGAAAAAACCTTCCCAGGTTTTACCGGGAGAAACGCGTTCAAACAGTTTGTGTTTCCCGAAGGCCTTTCCGCCCAGATAGGCAAAGGTGTCGCTGCTCCAGGTGAGGATGAACACATATAGAATGAGTATTTCGTTCCATTTGGCCAGAATACCCAAGGGAAGCAAGACGTACAGCAGGCTGAGCGCAAACACACCGGCGTCGCGCAGCAAATCACTCGTTTTCGCGGAAAAAAGCAGCAATACCAGTACCAACAGATAGCTGTAAATCCCGAGACCTGACTCCCAGAACAGCAGAAACTGCTGAAGCAATGCACTTCCCGGGAACGAAGTCTGGTCCACGTACACCCATTCAGACAGGGCAGTCACTGCAAATTGTGGCAATGCCAGCGCCAGCAGCACCAAACGAAAACCCGAGGAACGTTGTGGCATGGCCAGCCCATACAATTCTTTCAGGCAAAGTATGGAAAGCAGCAGGCAGAGCAGGAAAAACCACCACCCACCGGCTACAGCTGCCGAGGTGAGCACGGCTACATAAACAGCGCCAAACAGGGCCCGCATGCTGAAATTATTCAGGGCCATAGGGCTTCCTCCTGCGGCGATTCAACCTTTTTCATGCGTATCCATACCATAATCAGAATCATCATGACGGCAGCGGCAGCAATGAGCGGCAAGGGTGCCCTGTAATGTTCCTGCAGCATCTCTGCCTGCGGGTAAACTTCGGATAGGCGGTGAAAAACAACGGTACTCAAGTTGTTCAGGAAATGCAAGAGAACAGGAGCCCAGATGCTGCGCGTCCACAGATAAATATATCCCAGCACCATGCCCATAAACAAAATGGGAATAAACTGCGTAACAGAGAAATGTAAGATGGTAAACAATAGACCGCTCAACCATACACCCAAGTGTTTATTGCCGGTCCAGTCTGCAAAGAAGGGAAGCAGTAGGCCACGGAAAAACACCTCCTCACAAATGGCGGGAATGAAAGCCAATGTAAAAACGAGCACGAACACATCCGCAGTACCAAACGTGTGTAAAAGCACGTTGAGCATGGCATCGCGGCTTTCCTGCAACTGCTTCAGGTTACCCAGTTGTTCCATACCCGGCAGGCTGCTGTTGAACTCAGAGAGTCCGGAAATCACGAAAAGGGCAGGAATAAGAAGCAAAATCACAGCCGGTATGAAGCGGCTAGCCGGTTTTTGGGCAATACCCAAGGTGCGCAGGATGGGTTTTCTGTAGAAGCCGGTAAAGACCACAGCCGTTACCAAAAATGATCCAATGTTGTAAAACGATTGCACCCAGCGCTGGGTATAAACACCCTCCGGAGTGAGTTGCGGTTTGCTGATCAGACCAACCACCTCGACATAACTCAGGCCATATAATCGGGTGCACAGGGCCATGCCAATAAAACTGAATACGGCCTGGCTGAGCAAAAACACCCCTGCCAACATAAAAAACCGGGATAAAAACAAGAGGGTATTACCTAAACGGTCGTTCATAGAAAAGGCGGATAGTACCTTTGCGCCGGGCAAAGTTGGTGAAAATAGGCGACATAGAATTAGGCGATTTTCCGCTGTTGCTCGCACCTATGGAGGATGTGAGCGATCCGCCGTTTCGCTATGTGTGTAAGCAGCAGGGCGCAGACCTGATGTTCACGGAGTTTATCAGCAGTGAAGGCTTGATACGCGACGCCATTAAAAGCCGTCAGAAGCTGGATATTTTCGATTACGAACGCCCGATAGGTATTCAGATTTTTGGCGGTGATGAGGAAGCGATGGGTATGGCGGCTGCCATTGTGGATACCACAAACCCCGATTTGGTGGACATCAACTTCGGCTGTCCCGTGAAAAAAGTAGTCTGTAAAGGTGCCGGAGCTGCTGTGTTGAAGGATGTGGACATG
>JAGWYC010000403.1 GCA_018969565.1 Bacteroidota bacterium
TGTCGGCGCAGCTCTGAAAGGAAAAAAACTCTGAATATGAAAGCCCACTTCCCTATTGTCCTAATTGCCATTACCTGCTGCGCTGGCACAAAACTCAACGCCCAGGTCAGGGAAGATGGCGGTTTGGCCGACCAGGAACAGATTGAAGATTTTCGCCGACAGAACTTTGGCCTCAGGCTGGGCGCAGGACTTTATACCATGATTGGCTCGGAATTAAAAAATCCCAGGCCCTTGTTTGGGTATGCGGGTGGTTTATTTCTTCAGAAGAAACTATCCAGAACCAAACCCCATTGGATTTATACCGAAGTATCCGCACGCTTTGCAGGTTCCAATTTCGCCAATTATGAACTGGAATCCGATTACACCAAAATTTCTCAGCTATTCCTGGATGTTCCGGTACTTTGGAAATTCAATCTGGAACGCAAATCGAACAAAGATCTGGGAAACAATATCCTGCTGGGTTTTCAGGGAAGCCACTTACTGCGTTCTGCCATTTATCTGGGTCCCAGACGTCTGCCAAAAAATTACCAGATCTGGTGGAAACGATGGGACAACCTTCCTCTGAAGCCTTTTGACTTTAATGCCGTGGCAGCATGGGAGTACGGCGGTGAACAATCCTCATTTATGGTAACGCTCCGAGTAGGGCTGTTGAATACCAATAAGGGCTTCTTCATTCCTGATGTCAGTCCGGCCACCGGTAACAACGGCAGTATCCGGAATTTTTCCCTGGAATGCAGTATGCTTTTCTGAAAGAAGGCACCCGGCTTACAGGAAGGGCAGCTTCACCACCTTTGCCAACAGCATTTTCCCACGAACATCTATAAAAATTTCGCTGCCAGGTGCACTGAATCCTGAGGCAACGTAGCCCATTCCGATGGCTTTGTTGAGCGAGGGCGACATGGTACCGCTGGTTACTTCCCCAATTTCCTTGCCTTCCGCGTCTTTAATCAGATAATGCTGACGGGCAATTCCTTTATCAAGTACCTCAAAACCCACCAGTTTCTTCGCCGGACCATGCTCCTTTAATTGCTTGTGGTAAGCGGAATTGGTAAATTCCTTGTTGAATTTGGTAATCCAGCCCAGCCCGGCTTCAATGGGTGAAGAAGTATCGTTGATGTCGTTACCGTAAAGACAAAACCCTTTTTCCAGGCGTAGGGTGTCACGTGCGCCGAGACCTGCGGGTTTAATGCCGAATTCAGCACCGGCTTCAAATACCGCATCCCAAAATTTGCGGGCATCTTCGTTCTTTACATAGAGTTCGAATCCACCTGCACCGGTATAACCTGTATTGGAAATAACCACCCCCTGGATACCGGCGCAACTGCCGAAGGCAAAGTGGTAGTATGGAATGGCAGACAAATCAACCGATGTCAGTTTCTGAACCGTTTCGGCTGCCTTGGGTCCCTGAACCGCCAGCAGAGACCATTCATCGCTGACATTGTACAGGTCGCAACCATAGGTATTGTGCTGACTAATCCAATTCCAGTCTTTTTCGATATTCGAAGCATTCACCACCAACATATACTCGTTCTCGGTGAACTTG
>JAGWYC010000061.1 GCA_018969565.1 Bacteroidota bacterium
CACTTCGATCACTGTGGCGGTGCCGTGGTGAAATCAGCGGATGGAATGGGCTATGAGCCTGCCTGCAAGCACGCGCGCTACTGGCTTTCTGCAGCCCAGTGGAACCACGCCATGAATCCGAATCCACGCGAGCAGCCATCTTTTCTGAAGGAAAACTTCATACCGCTGATGGACCATGGTCGAATTCATTTTGTATCTGATTTTGAGAAGCTGGGCAATTCCATTGAAATAAGGTTGATGAACGGTCATACTCGGGGTATGATTTGTCCTCTGATTCATTACAAAGGCCGTCATATCCTTTACACGGCAGACCTGATTCCTTCGGCCAGTCATATCCCGGTAAACTACGTGATGGGCTATGATATTGAACCGCTAACGGTAATGAAGGAAAAGGAACAGATTCTTCTGGAAGCTGAAGCCGGGAACTGGATTCTCTTCTATGAGCACGACCCGGTACACATGGCCACTACTTTGGAGCGAAACGAAAAAGGCGGCTTCCGCGCGGGTGCCTCCATAGATATTTCCGCTCTTTGAACTTACCGGTTACCAAGACTTTAATTTCGCAGCGTGATACCTGACTTGAAATGGCTGGAACGCACTGAATTGCTCATCGGTAAAACCGAACTGGAACGTTTGGTTCAAACCAACGTTTTAATAGTCGGCATGGGCGGAGTGGGCAGCTATGCCGCTGAGTTCATCTGCAGGGCAGGGGTAGGCACCATGACCATCGTGGACGGCGACGTGGTGGACCTGACCAATAAAAACAGACAATTACCCGCGCTGAGCAGCACCGTGGGCAAAGGGAAAGCCGCCCTGATGGCAGAAAGACTGCTGGATATCAATCCGCAATTGCAACTGCATGTGGTGGACCGATTTCAAAAGCCGGATGACACGGATTTATTGGTGAAAGAAGGGAACTTTGATTATGTAATGGACTGTATCGACAGCATTTCCCCAAAGCTCTTTCTGATACAGGCTGCCCTGAAACACGGGGTACCCATCATCAGTTCCATGGGGGCAGGAGGGAAGACCGACCCCTGGAAAATGAAAGTGGGCGATATCAGTAAAACAACGGTATGTCCCTTCGCCAGAAACCTGCGCAAACGCCTCCGGAAAATGGGCATCCGCAAAGGCGTGAAAACGGTCTATTCCACGGCGCCGGTTGTGGATGAATCACTGAAACTCACGGATGGCAGCAATTACAAAAAGTCTTTCTACGGAACCATTTCCTTCATTCCTCCCTTGTTCGGATTGCTGATGGCGGCAGAAGTAATCAATACCCTGCGTCAGGGTAAGACTTCATAAATCAGCGGCGCGGGAAACCTACCTTTGCAGGGCTATGCAGATTTGCGATAACATCCTGCAAACCATCGGACATACCCCACTGGTGCGCATCAACCGCATTGCCGCCGATATTCCCGCCACCGTGCTGGCCAAGGTGGAAACCTTCAATCCGGGCAATTCCATCAAAGACCGAATGGCCCTGAAAATGATTGAAGATGCGGAAAAGAGTGGCGCCCTGAAGCCCGGAGGAACCATCATTGAGGGTACCAGCGGAAACACAGGCATGGGTCTTGCTATTGCCGCCGTCATCAAGGGTTATCGCTGTATCTTTACTACCACCGATAAACAAAGCCGTGAGAAAGTTGATGCCCTCAAGGCCTTTGGTGCCGAGGTTGTGGTTTGTCCTACCGATGTAGAACCGGAAGACCCGCGCAGCTATTACAGCGTTTCTTCACGTCTTGCTGCAGAAATCCCAAACGCCTGGAAGCCAAACCAGTACGATAACCTGAGCAATGCGCAGGCCCATTATGAACAAACCGGCCCGGAAATCTGGGAACAGACCGAAGGAAAAATCACCCACCTGATTGTGGGTGTGGGAACTGGTGGTACCATCAGCGGTACCGGCAAGTTTCTGAAGGAAAAGAATCCTGCCATACAGGTGTTGGGCATCGATACCTATGGCTCTGTTTTCAAGAAGTACAAGGAAACCGGGATTTTTGATAAGAATGAAATCTATCCATACATCACCGAAGGTATCGGAGAGGATTTCCTGCCGGAGAATGTGGACTTTTCAGTGATAGATCACTTTGAAAAGGTGACCGATAAAGATGCAGCCATCATGACGCGTCGCATTGCCAGAGAAGAAGGAATCTTCGCAGGGAATAGCGCTGGCAGCGCCATGGCAGGATTGCTGCAGATGAAGGATCGTTTTAAGCCCGGAGATGTAGTGGTAGTGATATTCCACGACCATGGCACCCGTTATCTGGGCAAAATGTTCAACGACGATTGGATGCGTGACCGTGGTTTTCTTCCTCCCGTAACTAAAGCCTGCGCCCAGGATTTAATCGAAAAACACAAAAATCTGCGGCTGATTACCGTGAATCAGGACGATACCTGCGAACAGGCATTTGCGCTGATGCAGAAATACGACATCTCTCAGATTCCTGTGGTGAATGCTCAGGGCAATTTTACCGGTTCTCTGGAAGATGCGGCCCTCTATTCCAGTTTGCTGAAAAACCGAGAATGGATGTACGCCAAAGTGCATGAAGTGATGCAGGCGCCTTTACCTATTGTATCGCCTCAGGCAAGTTTAGAAGAAGTTTCTTCCCGCATCAATAAAGACAATAACGCTTTGCTGATGATGGATATGGGCGGAAACTGGCACATCATTACCCGCTACGACGTGATAGCGGCCTTGTCTTCATAAAAAACACCCATGGTCCGCCTCAAAAATCTGATTTATCTTCATGATGTCGCGATCATGGGAATGGTTTTTTTCATCGCCGGATTCATTTCCGGCTGCAATCCCTGCGGCAAAGGCTATGACCCAAGACTGATAGCGCGCTCTATTGCATGTAATCCTTCTGACAGCAGCGGCTCCTGGCTGAAAGGCGATACCGTTTATATCAAAAACGATACAGCTTATTTCCGCTTGGAACTAAAGACTGATCGTGTGGTGCAGGGCGGAAGTCTGTCGTTGTTCCCGGAGCTCACGGCCTGTTCACCCACCGAACCATACCTGGTAGAACCTGTGGACAGCCTGAGCCTGCTGGCTACTTCAAGCTGGGATGCAGCCCATCCCGAAGGCGCGTCTCTGGCCGATATCAGTTTCGCCAGAATGTACACCAACAGCATGGGCCGGATTTCTGATACAAGCTTTCATGCTTTTGCTATTATCTGCAAAAACAATAACTTCCTGCTTCATGAAGCGCATGTTTGCCTTTTGAAAACCGTTTGCAGGAACTCGAACCGAATCAATACCTTCGTAATCCGCCTGAAGTTGCGTAATGGCGCTGTACTTCAAAGCAGGGATATGAAGATTGTTCGTGTTTGATGATGAGTGTTCAGGAGGACAATAGAAGACTGGTCACCGACCAGATGGGCAGGAGTATCATGATACCTTCCAAGCCCGTTAGAATTATTTCACTGGTGCCAAGCCAGACAGAGTTGCTTTATGAATTAGGACTGGCAGACCGCATTGTGGGACAGACCATATTTTGTATCCATCCCGAGCAGCATTTCGGAACGGCTACGAAAGTGGGTGGCACAAAAAAGTTGCGGATGGAAACCATACGGCAGCTCAACCCTGATCTGATTATCGGCAACAAGGAAGAAAATGAACGCGGTCAGATTGCAGAACTTGCGCAGGAATACCCGGTTTGGATGAGCGATATTAAGAACCTGGGTGACGCACTGGAAATGATTCGCAGCATGGGAATCATTACTTCCACCGAGAAAACAGCCGAAGCCATAGTGGAGCAGATTCGCAGTTCTTTTGATGAAATTACCGGCCCGGTTAAAGGGAAGGCAGTGTATCTGATATGGCAGAATCCCTGGATGGCGGTTGGTAAGGAAACCTTTATTGATGATATACTGCAACGTGCCGGATATATCAATGCCGTGGAAGCTTCAAGATATCCGGAACTTACTGCCGATTATATGAGTACGCTGGATGCCTCGCATGTATTTCTATCTTCCGAACCGTTCCCTTTCCGTGAAGAGCACATCGCTGCCATCAGGAAAATAATGCCGAATGTCAAGGTAAAGCTTGTTGACGGTGAATTGTTCAGTTGGTATGGTAGTCGTTTGCTGAAAAGCGCTGCCTATTTATCTGAGTTATAGGTATTCTTCTGCGCTTCGGTGCTTTTACGTTCCATAAAATGCATCACGCCGGCTTTCCCATTATTGATGAGTTCGGCTATTTCAGCTTCTTTCATACGCCGGATTCTTGGCTTAATGCTGCCTACGCTGATGGCGACGGTATGGTCGCGTAAAACCTCGGGTGAGAGATTATTCTTTTGTTGTTCTATTACCACATTATAGCAGGACTCGATGTAGTCATTCACATTGTGTATCCGGAAAGGTGTATTGCGCGATCCGTTGAATTCGAACTGTCGAACCACTTCAGGGCGATCGAGGGTAAGACCCAGGGTTGGACCGGGCATGCTGTCGAAAACCCAATAGGGGAAATTAGCGCTTAAACCACCATCGGTCAGGTAAATGGCATTGCTGTCTTTTGAAGCATCTGGGAGTGGCTGTCCGGTGGCATTCACCACTACGGGTTCAAAATAGAATGGAATGCTGCAGGAAGCAGTAACCGCATCGCGAATGCGCATATTGGGTACATTCAGATGAGAAAGAACCCAAGGCTTTTGATGCGTTAAGTCGGTAACAACTACATACAAATGCCTGAATCGCGGATTCACACGGGCAAGGCTGTCTAACTGCCGGAAGCTCAGATTGGCATTACCCGTGGCTTGTTCCAGCATCTTTCCAATCCATTCATTCAAACTGTGCCCTCGATAATATCCGTAGTTCTTCCGAAACCGGATGCCGCCTCCCAAAATGGAAAAACGACCGTCGTTGAATTCCTGAACATTGAGTTTGTTTATCTGCTCCTGAACACCCGCAACCGTATGACCCGCAGCCAATAGGCAGGCCTGCAGCGAACCAGAGGAAGTACCCGCCACATTACGGATGCCTTCAAGCACCCGAAAACTATCCAATACCCGCAGCGCACCGGTAAAGGCAATGCCACGAACACCGCCACCTTCCAATACAAGATTCCGGTAATGCTGGCCCTGTACTTGTGCTGCAAATCCTGTGAAAATCAAAAATAATCTTAATAGCTTCATCATTCAGCTAGTAAAAATAAGCCATTGTCCACACTTTTGTACAACGGCAGATGAACTGTGTATCACCTGAAACTGCTGTTCTGTTCCTGTTTGTAATTTTGAATTCATGATTCAACGCTGTTTGTATTGTGCGTATGAGGGGGAACTAATTTTTGTGCATGGGCATTATCAATGTCGAAACTGCCGCTGTAACATCATCCCCTGTTGTGATGGCGCTTGTCCGGATGAAGAAATAAATTGCGCCGTTTCCCAGTCTGTTGTAAACACGGAATCCCCGATTATGCAGGAAACACTGGCACCCGCCGCAAAAGAAATGCAATACTCGTTGTTCCTCTGACGAGTTTTCCGATAAATCGGAATTTATTCATCGGTTTAATCCATTACGCTGCCGGAAGTGTAATATATTACACTATTGCCTGATTCCCCTTGTCGAAAATTTGCGACTGTAATGGGGCTAAGTGCATTTCATCAATTCGGTGCAAATACAGAACCGCAGGACCAATTTTCCCATATAACGGTGTTATTCGTCAATCGTCGTTCCCCTTAGCGGTCTAATATATTAGACCGCTGCGGACCGTAAAATGAAAGAGCCACCATACGGTGGCTCTTTTATCATTGCAAAAATGCGATTTTATCAGAATACGCTCAGGCGTGTTTCTTTAACCCCGCCGGCATGTTGCAGACGTATCAGGTAAAGTCCCTGGGTAAGTCCGGCTGTGGATACGTTGAAATGGTTTTGGCCTGATTCCATGTTGCCCGCGTGGATGGTACGCAGCAATTTGCCCTGCATGTCGTACAGTGCCAAGGTTCCCTGTCCACTGATTCCTGACTGGAAAGACACCTGGACATTACCGCCGGCGCTAGGGTTGGGGAATACTTTCAGCTCGCTGAGTGCATCCAATTCAAAGGCTTTGTTGCTCAGTGCAAAATCTGACCAGGTAAGCGCATCCAGCGCCAACAGGCCGGTGGCTGAAATCTGGCTGGAACTATTGGGGGTGAGGAAGAAGGCTACATCAGCGGTGTCGGGGTTGATTCCGGGAAACTGGCTGTTGTACAATGTAGTCAGGCCAATGGTCAGTTGTGCCCAGTTTGAAACAGTGGTAGGATTCAGCACACCACTGCTCTTTAAAATGGTATCTTTCCCGCCTCCGGTCTTATTCTTAAGGAACAAAATGCTGAAGCCCCAGCTTTCACCGGCTGCAGTTCCTGCGAAGAACATGCTTGCCGCACGCATGGAAACCGGACGTTGATTGAAGGCAAAACGATTTCTGATGAAACCCAAGGTGCCGGATGAACCGCTGATTACATTTCGTATGCCGATGAAATACTGTCCGTCGGCAGGAACGCGTGTTTCCGTGCCGCTGCCCGTATTCACATTCAAATTGGAGAGACGCAGCAGGCCATTGCCCACCCAGCCGCCGCCAATGGCGATGCTGGTGCCGGAGCCGGTCCAGGTTTCAAAATTGCCATTAGGCAGAAATTGGGCGGATGCACTGCCTCCGCTGAGGATTAGGCCTGCGCAGGCCAGAATAGAGTAGGTTTTATTCATATCTTCAAAGTTAATAAATCCTGCTTCAGGCAATATCGAAATTGCGTAATTAATTTTGCGCTGTGGCCATCAGGATTAAAACACCGGAACAGATAGAAGGCATCAGGCAAAGTTCAATCCTCGCAGCCCGAACACTGAAATTTCTGGAACCGCATGTGCAACCCGGTGTGCGCACCGCTGATCTGGATGCGCTGTGCGAGCAGTTTATCCGCGACCACGGCGCCATTCCCGCTACCAAAGGCTATCACGGCTTTCCGGCCTCCTGCTGTATATCTCCCAATGAAGTAATCTGCCATGGAATTCCCGGTGCGTATGTGCTCAAGGAAGGGGATATCGTGAACATTGATGTCACCACCATCCTGAACGGATATTACGGCGATACCTGCCGCATGTTCTCCGTAGGTAAGGTGAGCGACTATGCCGAAAGGCTGATGAAAACCACCCGTGAATGCCTGCGCATCGGCATGCAACAGTGCTTTCCTGATAACTTTCTGGGTAATATTGGGTATCACATCAATCTGCACGCTGTGGCACACGGTTACAGTGTGGTGTTTGAATTCTGCGGCCACGGCGTGGGCTTGTCTTTTCACGAAGAACCGGAAGTGTCGCATATCGCACCAAAAAATTCAGGACCTAAGCTGAAACCCGGAATGATTTTCACCATTGAACCCATGATTAATGCGGGAAAGGCGAGGGCTAAGGTGGATAAAAAAGATGGATGGACCGCCAGAACTATTGATGGTAAACTATCTGCTCAATATGAGCATACGATTCTGATTACAGAGGAAGGTTGTGAAGCCTTGACGGATGTATTCGGCGACTTTTAAACGCCCAGTAGCCCACAGGCTTTCTCACTGGCGAGCTCTTCTGCAAGTTTCTTGGAATGGTTGATTTCACTCAGCAGTTCCTGTTCGTCGAGCATCAGCCTGACCTTATGTAGTTTTTGATTCCGCCCCTGAGTAAAGTCTTCTGACTCAAAACTGATTTTCTTTTGGTTCTTCTGTGACCACTTAATCAGCTTGGCCTTATAGCTGATCTCTGTTTCCATGATTTTTTCCAGGTCCAGATGTTGGTCAATCAGCTTGCTGCAAATGAAATTTCGGGTCTTCTGATATCCTTTATCAAGATAAACCGCGCCAATCAAGGCCTCCAGAGCATTGCAGCCTACTACTTTCATGGCATGGGGATTTTTTAATACATCCGGGTGGATTTCCATGTATTGAACCAGCCCCATCTTGCCGGCAAGATGGGAGAGTTGACTTCTGTTAACAATGCGGGTTCGCATCTCGGTCATAAATCCCTCTTCCCTGAAAGGATATCGCTTAAACAGTAAATCAGCTACTACGGCATCCAGGATGGCATCGCCCAAAAACTCGAGGCGTTCATTATCGTTGCTGTGTCGGCTGCGTTTTACACTTGGACCCAAATTCACCGAACTATGCCGCAGCGCTTCTCGATAAATCTCCAGCTTATAGGGTGTCAGTCCCGTCAGTTGTCTGACAAGCCGAATCAGTTGGCGATCCTTGGATTTAAGAAAGAACCGGTTTAAAATTCTTACCGGCAAAAGAAATCAGGATAGGTATTTTTTGAAAATTACCGAGGCGTTATGCCCTCCGAATCCGAAGGTGTTGCTTAACGCAGCGCGAACCGTTCTGTGTTGCGCTTTATGAAAGGTTAAATTGAGCTTATTGTCAATATCCGGGTCGTCTGTGAAATGATTAATGGAAGGAGGAATGATGTCCTCGCGCACCGCCATGATGCTGGCAACAGCTTCGATGGCTCCGGCGCCGCCCAACAAATGCCCTGTCATGCTCTTGGTAGAACTGATGTTCATTTGATATGCATGATCACCAAAAACGGCGCGGATGGCTTTCAGTTCAGCTATGTCTCCAAGCGGTGTAGAAGTACCGTGAACGTTGATGTAGTCAATATCGGTAATATCCATTTCCGCATCTTCCAGGGCCATGCGCATTACATTCTGTGCGCCCAAACCTTCCGGATGTGGTGCTGTAATGTGATAGGCATCACCGGTCATGCCACCGCCCACCATTTCGGCGTAAATCTTCGCGCCTCGGGCTTTAGCATGTTCGTATTCTTCCAAAATAAGACAGGCAGCTCCTTCGCCCAGGACGAAACCATCGCGGTCTTTGTCGAAAGGCCTGCTGGCAGTTTTGGGGTCGTCGTTTCTTTCGCTGAGCGCCTTCATGTTGTTGAAACCGCCTACTGCTGCTTCATTCACACATGCTTCGGAACCTCCTGTAACAATAATGTCTGATTTACCGAGACGGATCAGATTGAAGGCGTCAATGATGGCGTGGGTAGAAGTGGCACAGGCTGAAACAACGCCGTAGTTGGGGCCTCGGAAACCATGCTGAATGCTGATATAACCTGAGGCTATATCAATAATCATTTTAGGAATGAAAAAAGGACTGAAACGCGGAGTTCCGTCCCCTTTGCCAAATTCCAGAATTTCCTGGCTGAATGTGGTAAGTCCCCCGATACCGGAACCCCAGATTACTCCAACACGATCTTTATTAATAGAATCGTTGATGATACCGGCATCATTGATGGCTTCAGCAGCGGTTACCAGCGCGTAATGCGTAAACGGGTCCATCCTGCGGACTTCCCGCTTGTCAATAAACTCAGCGGGGTCAAAGTTCTTGACCTCACAGGCAAATTGTGTTTTGAATTTTGAGGCATCAAAACGGGTAATGGGGCCCGCACCGCACACGCCGTTTTTCAATCCATTCCAGAAATCCGGAAGATTGTTTCCCAGCGGCGTAAGGGCCCCTATACCTGTAACAACTACCCGGCGGAGTTGCATGCGAAGAGATTACTTAGCGTTTTCTTCGATGTATTTAACTGCTTCGCCGACAGTCTGAATTTTCTCAGCCTGATCATCGGGAATAGCGATATTGAATTCTTTTTCGAATTCCATAATCAATTCCACGGTATCGAG
>JAGWYC010000404.1 GCA_018969565.1 Bacteroidota bacterium
GATCCTGCCTACAAAGCCGCTTTCCGCAAGGTATATAAGTCAAGTCCCACGGTAGCACTGATGTCCAAAGCCATTGCCGCTTACGAACGCAGCCTGGAATGGTACGATGCACCCTTCGATCGCAACATGTTCGGCGACACCACGGCCATGAGTCCCGAGGCGCGCAGGGGCCGGGAGCTGTTCATCGGCAAGGCAGGCTGCTTCGACTGCCATTTCTCCCCCGATTTTACGGTGGACGAGTTCCGCAACATCGGGTTGTTCAATGGAAAGAACTGGAACGACAGCGGCAGAATCCGCATCAGTGGCAAGCCTGAAGACCTGGGCAGCTTCCGTGTGCCGGGGTTGCGTAACCTTACGCTTACCGCACCCTATATGCACAATGGCGCTTTCCCTACTTTGGAGTCTGTTGTTGAATACTACAACAATCCCAATGCACACGTGCCTGATGCCATCAACAGGGATACATTAATCAAAGACAATCTGAACCTCAGCGCCCGGGAACAGGCTGATCTGGTTGCTTTCCTGAAATCCCTCACCTCATCGCACTTCAATCCGTGAATCACCCTGCCGAAGGATTGCCCGACAAGGCCCGGCGCAAACGAGATGCCTTCCGCAAGGTGGTGAAGTCCTTGAAAAAACGCCCGCCTTCAGGGCTTGACGCATGGTTTGAAGAGGCACACGATCGGGCGTTTCAAAAGTTGGATTGTCTGGAGTGTGCCAACTGCTGCAGCACCACAAGTCCAATGTTCTTCGAAAAGGATATTGAACGTCTGGCTGCTCACTTGCGCATGAAGCCGGGGGCCTTCATAGAGAAATACCTGTTTCTGGATACCGATGGCATCTATGCGCTGAAGCAGACGCCCTGTCCGTTCCTGGGTGCCGACCGTTACTGCGGCGTGTATGAGTATCGTCCGAAAGCGTGCAGGGAGTTCCCCCATACCCGGCACCGGAAAATGATTCAAAAACTGGATCTGGCGATTACCAACAGCAGTATATGTCCGGCTGTATTCCACATACTGGAGGCTTTGGAACAATCCTGGAAAACATCAGTCCAAAATAAAATTTAGCGACTTTAGAATTAAAGCAATGCTATCTAATTGTATGACTATACCGAACTTGTGACAACACCGTAAAAATCAATTATGCCGCCCCGCTGGGGCTCTGAATGTTTGTTTCCTGTTATTGCTATGAATATATCCCCGCATCGCTCCGCTTGCGGGGCAAGCTGCCCCTCCGGGGCTTAGCTATATTCCAGGTACACCGGTATCGCAATCTGTTACCCAACAGGTTTTGATTGTCCGTAACCGTTCAATTCCCATCCCACCAACCACAACCAAACAACGCCGTAAAAAGACCGGCCTCAAATGATGGCATACCTGAATTTACATTCGTCCGCTTGCCCCCACCGAGTTGCGTTAGCAACGAGCCGTGGGGGACGGCATTCGGCTGATTGCAAGTGTGCGCCTTTCATCATTTGCAGCCTTGATTTTTTGCTTACTTTTTCATCAAG
>JAGWYC010000062.1 GCA_018969565.1 Bacteroidota bacterium
AGGATACCTGAACCTTCCCTTCTTTGCCCGTTCCCGTGAACTGAACCGCGAAATCAGCAGCTATGTGGTTGCCCTGGTGCGTCTGTTTGCGCTGGTATTTGCATTATCTGCCATTGTTGCCTACTTCCTTTCCCAACGAATCACGCGACCGCTGAATTTGATCAGAAGGCAAATCGGACTGGTGAAACTCGGCGCAGGAAACCAACCCGTAGAATGGAAAAACAACGATGAAATCGGGCAGCTCGTGAACGAATACAATAAGATGCTCGTTCAGTTGGAAGAAAGTACCGACCGTCTGGCCGACAGCGAACGGCAGGGTGCCTGGCGGGAAATGGCCAAGCAGGTAGCCCACGAAATTAAAAATCCGCTCACGCCGATGAAGCTCAGCCTGCAACACCTGCAATACGCCTGGAGCAAGAAGGATGCAGACCTGGAAGAGAAATTCCGCAAAACCAGCGCGCTGCTCATCAACCAGATTGATGCCCTGAGCAAAATGGCAGAAGAGTTCAGCTCTTTTGCGAAGATGCCTGAAGCCAGCATCAGGGATTTGCGCCTGCAGGATGTGTTGTCGCAAGCCATCCACCTGTTTGAACAGGAACCTAACGCCCACATTGAAGTTTCCATACCGGAAACAGACATCATGCTCCGCGCTGACCCGGACCAACTGCTGCGGGTATTCACCAACATCCTGAAAAATGCCGTCCAGGCTATTCCCGAAGGTATCAGCGGACATATTGAAGTAAGCACTTCCGTAGAAAACAATATGGCCCGTATTTCCTTCAGCGACAATGGCCGCGGCATCCCGCCGGAACTATACGACCGTATTTTCAGCCCCAATTTCAGCACTAAAAACTCGGGTATGGGACTGGGCCTGGCCATCAGCAGGAAAATCATTGAAAGCTTCGGTGGAAGCATCAGCTTCAGCAGTCGTATGAATCAGGGAAGCACCTTTGTGGTCCGGCTTCCGCTCAACACCTGAGTTCTTGCCTATGCTGCGCCTGTCTGCCTGGATATGTCTGATGATTTTGGGAATTCAGGCCCATGCGCAACAGGCCCGGCGCTATGCTTCCGTTCCCTGTCAGAACAACTGGTTCTCCCTCGACAGCCTGCCCATCGTTTCCGGCAGCCTGGAAGTGCGCATGCCCAAGGGAACCATGCTTCCTGAAAAACAGGTTCTGCTCTTGCCGGGAACGGGAAAGGTGCGCATGTTGCTGTCCTGCAACGAAGACGACACCTTTTACTGCTCCTGGCTTGCCATTACCGCTCCGCTGCATAAAACCATTCAGAACCTGAATGAGCAAATCAGACAACCCGGCTTGCGACAGGATGAATTCTGGCTCCCGTCCTTGCAACAGCAAACAGCAAACAGATTTATCAGAGACGGCAACAGCGGGCCGCGTGTGAGCGGGGTCATGTTCCGCGGCCTCAATACCGGCAATAACCAGGATCTGGTGCCCACCTCCGGCCTCAACCTGCAAATAAACGGATACCTCGCCCCGGGAATCGGCATCGAAGCCGCAATGACCGAACAGGAAGTGCCCTTCCAGCCGGAAGGCAGCAGCAATAGTCTGCAGGATTTCGACCGCATCTACCTGACCCTGAACCACGAAGGACAAAAACTCACCCTGGGTGATTTCCCGTTGCAGGACAATAACGGCTCCTACTTCCTCCGCTACCGCAAAAAGGCACGGGGGGTGTACCTGGAAAATATAGATTCTTCCCTGGGTATCCGCGCATCAACGGCCCTGTCAAGAGGTCGATTTTCCCGCAATCAGATCCAAGGCACCGAACGCAATCAAGGACCATACCGCCTTACCGGTGCCGCCGGGGAAACGCCGCTCATTGTGGTATCAGGCAGCGAAGTGGTCTATCTGAACGGACAAAAAATGGAACGGGGCCTGAATAAGGATTATGTGATTGATTACAATATCGGAGAAATCACCTTTAACCCGAACCGCATCATCACCGCCTTCAGCCGTATTCTGGTCGAGTTTCAGTACAGCGACCGCAACTATACCCGCTCTGTCAGCACCGCTGACCTGAACTGGAAGAAGGGCGCCCATACTTATCAGGCCGGCGTATTCAGCGAGAGCGACCTGAAAAACCAGCCCCTGCTTCAAAATCTGGATCTGTTCGACAGCAGCCGCAACCTGGACGCGCGGAGCATTCTTGCCGAGGCGGGAAATGATCCCCTGAACGCTGTAATCAGCGGCATTCGCCCCTTAAGCGGTTTTGACCCTTCCGCTGTAAACTATGTGCTCAAAGACAGCAACGGAACCCGAATCCTGGTATTTGCACCCGCCGCTGAACCCGGACGCAGCTACTTCAGGGCGAGCTTCAGCTTTGTCGGTCAGGGCAAGGGAAATTATGTAGCAGAAGCCGGCGCCGGTAATGGCCGCATCTATCGCTGGGTGGCTCCTGTCGGTTCCCTGCCGTCGGGTGCGTACGAGCCGGTTATTCAACTGGCGCTGCCCGTGCGAAACACTATGATGCAACTGGCTCAGAAAAGCGACTGGTTGCCGCTTGGAAACCGAATAAAATGGCGCTCTGTGGCCGAAGCCGCGGCTTCCACTGCCGATAAAAATACCTTTTCCCGCATCGGCGACTCCACCAACAACGGCCGCGCAGGGATGCTTATACTGGAAGGAATACACCGCATCTCTGAAAGACCCCGAGACAGCGCCTGGACGCTGGGCCTGCTGCTGAAACATGAACGGGTAAGCCGGCAATTCAGCGCCATTGAGCGTTTCAGGGATGTGGAATTTGAGCGCTTCTGGTTTCGTGGGCTGAATAACCCGCAATACAAACGTCCGGATGCCGCCGAAGCCATCTGGCAGGGCCAATTCAGCCTGAACGGCAGCAGGGATTTCAAACTGCAAAGCCGCCTGGATGCCTACCACTACACCGGTTTTACTGCCTGGCGCAGGGAAAATTCCTTTAACTGGAAACCCGGCCACTGGTCAATCTACGCCGAAGATGCCCGCCTGAATGGAAAGCGCCCTGAGGAAGAAAACCAGAACAGCAACAGCAAGGTTCAGGGTGCTTACCGCCGTAAATCCCTGCAAAGCGGCCTGAACTGGGAACAGGAACAAAACCGCATTCGGGATAAAAACGGCATCATCTACAGCAAGGGTTCTTACCGCTTTAATGACCTGGCTTTTTTCTTTGGCTTTGAAGGAAGCAAGGGCTGGAAATATCAGGCACAATTGGGTCAAAGAATTGACTATGGAATCAGTGCAACAAATTTTAAAGCCGGCAGCTCCGGTAATTCAGGCAGCCTGAGCGTTCGTCACCAGAAAGAAGATGGACAATTCTGGTTCACACAGTTGCACCGTCGCGGCCTGCGCATTCTGGACAGCAGCCTTTCCACCGCCGGGAATTCCGGTGGCAATCAGTGGATGTTGCGCAGCGAATGGCTGCAAGAGTCTTCCTGGTACCGCATGAACGGTTTCGTGCAATCGGCCTCAGGCCGGGAACAGCGCAGGCAGTTTGTGTTTGTGGAAGTACCTGCCGGCCAGGGCACTTATTCCTGGATTGACTACAACGAGAATAAAATCCAGGAACAAAACGAATTCGAGCCGGCAGTGTTCCGCGACCAGGCCCGCTATATCCGACTCCTGCTGGCAACACCGGAATTCATCGCTTCACGCAATAACGATTATACGCTGAACGCCGAACTCCGCTTCCCGGAGCAGTGGAAACGGGCGCGCTTCCTGCAGCGTTTCAGCAGCAGCCACAACCTGATGTTCAGCGGTAAAAACAACAACAGCAATCTGCTCCGCTCCTTAGTGCCGGAAGCGCTATACCGTGAAAACAGACCCGGAAACTACTTCTCCGGTCGTGCGCTATACCGACATAGTTTGTTCTACAACCGCAATGAAGGTAAACTCTCGCTGGAATACACCTATCAGCGCAACGAAACCCAGGCGCTGGTGAGCAACGGCACTGACAGCCGTCGAAACACCCGCCACCTGAGCACCCTGAGGTTCATGCCTCAAGGGTCCTGGCTGTGGAATCAGTTTCTGGAAATAGGGAATACTGGCTCTTATTCGGCCTTTTACAGGGTCAATAACTACGCGTACCGCTTCCGCAGTATAGAAGAAAAAATCACTTTCAACGGCTGGCGTAACTTCAGGCTCAGCCTGAATGGAAAAGCTGCGCCATTTACATTCAGCGACAGTTCCGGGCGCAAGGGCCTGACACTGGATGCCGGCACGGAATGGCAGATGGGCTTATTCGGAAGCAGCAACCTCGAGGCTTCCTGCACCTACAGCAAGGTGCGTTTTGACGGCGATGCCTCCGGACCGGCAGCCTTTGATGTGTTGCGCGGCCTGCAGCCGGGAAACAACCTGCGCTGGAACCTGGCCCTGCGCATGAAAACCGGCAACCATGTGCAGATTGACCTGGGTTATGAAGGAAGGAAAATCCCCAACTTCAGAACCATCCACAACGCCAGGGTGGAAGCGCGGTATTTGTTTTAGGGGCGATGCTCTTCCCGATACCCCAACCACACCTGCCCGGTCCAGGCTGCGCTTACGGCCAGCGGGATGAAGAACAGATAGGGGTACGGCACGTGGATGAACAGGCTGAACACCCAGAGGTACACATGCAGGCTTCCCAGCAGGAATACCGGCAGGGGCATGGTTTCCTTCAGTTTCCTGAAATAGAAAAATGCCAGCGCCCCGGTGGTCAGCAACAAGGCCAGCAGTTGAAACTGCCTTGCGGCGAGAATCTTGTCGGAGAGGCTGCCCGGAGCCAGTTTGTAGAACCACCACGCAAAGCCGAAGCCTCGGCTGATCTGGAAGGGATTGTCGCCGGGCTTCTGCCAGCTTTGTCCCATCCATTCCTTTTCGGCTGCCGTGGTATAGCATTTCTGGGCATTCATGAATGAATCGGGACGCTCCGACAGAAACGGCCATACGTAGAGTAGCAGGATGCCCGCAAGCACGGGCAGGGCGACCTTCAGTACAAAGCGATAACCCTGCTGCTGCCACAATACTGCCACGGCCAGAGGCAGCCAGAGCACCAGAGAAAAGCGGCTCAGCAGGATACAGATCAACGAAAAGGCGGCCAGCCAGGGGTTGAGCGTGAGCACGCTGCGGCAAAACAGGAGATAATACCCGACCAGCAGCAGCTCAATAGAATACCCCATGTCGTCGCGCTGAAACAACAAGAGCAGTCCGGCAAAAGCCAAAGGAGCATAAGCCATGAACTGCTGCTGCAAAGGGGAAGCCATCTTGCGCTGTAGCGGACGGAGGAACATCATGGCCATGCTAAAGAACAACATAGCAGCCCACACCCGGGCATCCAGGCCAATCCATTCAGACACCACAAAGGGCAACCAGTGCATGGGCAGGTAGGTGGGCGCCAGATAATACCCGAACTCCGTGATGGTATCATAAACCACGGCCCCACCGAGCAGACGCTTTATAAACAACTGTATGGTGGGAATCACGTCGCTGCGCGAAGCATCCAAAAGGTACTGTTCCCCGATACCTGCATAGACAAATAGAAAAAGGGCTATGGAAACCCAGAGCAGCGGATTCATCAGCGAAACCGTTTTCACGTTGCGGTGCTCTTGTTCCACCAGGTGAAGCCTGCTCACATAAAGGAAGGGCAAAAATGCAGCAACCAGCGACACCAAAGGGCTAAGCCAGTTGCCCAATAATCCCGGACGTATTGCCGACAGCAGAAATTGAAGCAGGAGCCCGCCCATCAGCACATAAGCGGTAGTGGTGGTGTAGCGATGATTGACCTTCATGTTTCTTTAAAAGCAAAACAGCCCGTCATGACTGCCGGGCTGTTTCCAAAGTTTATCAGCGGATTATTTGAGGTTCAGTTTTGCAGAACCCACCATATATCCTTCGGTATAAATTTCGATGTTGTAGCTGCCTTTGCGGAATCCGTTCAGCGGTTTCCAGCGGGAAGTGAACTCCTTTTCAGCACGCTCAAACACGAAGGGAATGGAATAGGTGTAGAGACTTTCTTTGCCGTTGTACATCATCTTTCCGGATTCATTGCCGGGATTGGCAATGGTCACCCCTTCAGGACCGGTTACTTTCACGTACAGGGTGCGTGGGCCTTCCGCAGCTTCATTGTTTTCGGCAACCTTCACAATCATGCGGAGCACTTCGGCAGCTCCGGCTTTATCCGTAGTTGCTTCTTTCTCGCTCATGAACTTCTTTTTCATGGCATCTACGCGCATGGAAGAAGCCTGCAGTCGCTCAGCAATCGATTTCAGGCGCTGGGCTTCTTTAGTCAGATTGGCATTTTTCTGTGCCGCAGCATTTAACTCTTCCTGCTGTGCCTGATTCTTCACCTCCAGTTTATTGTTGATTTCCTTCAGCTCGGTATTTTCATTTTCCAGACGGGCGATATACGCCTGCATCTCTTCAATTTTCTTCTTCAGATTGCGCTTATCTGCTTCGTTGGAATTTTTGTCGCGCTCCATCTTGGCTACGATGCGGCGCAATTCTTCTTTCTTGGCCGACAGTTCTGCGCTGATGCTTACGTTTTTGCTTGCCAATTGCACGCTGTCCGCCTGATACTTGGCCAGCAGGGAACGGGCATCCATCAGAAGCCGCTCTTTCTCCATGTTTATTTTCTGCTCTGTTACCAGTTGGCCCTGAACCTGAGTTTTATCCCGGTCGCCTTTCCTCCACATGTACAGCAAACCAATATTCAGTGTCAGCAATACGCCGATGATGGAGTAGAGTAAAATTCTGCTCTTCTTGTCTTTTTCCTGGGTTGGGAAGTTACCTCGGTTTTCCATGTTGCAGATATACGTTATTTGCGCAAAGTTACACATACAATTTTCAAGCCAACACCTGTAAACCATGAAGATTATCGAAGAACCGCTGCCAGGACTGCTCCTGATTGAACCCAAAGTATTCAGGGATGCCCGTGGTTATTTTTTTGAAAGTTTCAGCAGCCGCGAGATGGAATCACTGGGTATTAAAGTTCCCTTTGTGCAGGACAACCAAAGCCTGTCGCAGAAAGGGGTCTTACGCGGCTTGCATTTTCAGGGGCCGCCCGCAGCGCAGGATAAACTCGTGCGGGTGATTTCCGGAGCCGTACTCGATGTGGCCGTGGATGTACGCCAGGGCTCTCCTACCTATGGCCGTCACTTTGCGGTGGAACTAAGCGGCGATAACTTCCTGATGTTGTTCATTCCTAAGGGCTTTGCGCACGGCTTTGAAACGCTCGAAGACAATACTGTGTTCTCCTACAAGTGCAGCGATTATTACCGTCCTGATACTGAAGGTGGCCTGCGATGGGATGACCCTGACGTGAACATTGCATGGAGGGGACATGAAGCATTAGTTTCCGATAAAGACCAAAAACTGCCCGGCTGGGAAGCGTTTGAAAGTCCGTTTGAATTCGGAGCATATTAATCATCACCCACAGCAGAGATTGCGTAGCAACGTCCCTCGGCTTCATGCGTGATGTTTACGGACAGCAGCGCTTCTCCTTCCAATAATTCTTCCGCCATCGAGGGCCATTCAATCAGGCAAAGGCCCTGCCCGTCCAGATATTCGTAGATGCCTATATCCAGCAGTTCCTGTGCATCCTTGATGCGGTACCAATCAAAATGAAATACGGACATCCCCGATTGGGTTGTGTATTCATTCACCAATGCATAGGTGGGGCTGCTCACGGCTTCCCTTACGCCCAGAAGTTCGCACAGGGCTTTAATCAATGTTGTTTTTCCGGCGCCTAATTCCCCGCTAAAGGTGATGATGCGCTTTCGAGGAATATGCTGCATCAGTGCTGTTGCCACCCGGTTGATGACCTCTTCACCTGCACCACAAAATCGCTGCACCGCCGCACTCATTTGGCATCGAGAATCACAAAGGGAATCAGCATTTCTTCCAAACTGATGCCTCCATGCTGGAAGGTGTTGCGGTAATAATTCACATAGTGGTTGAAGTTGTTCGGGTAAGCAAAAAAGTCAGCTTCTTTGGCAAATACCCAGGCAGAACTCATGTGCAGCCTTGGCAGGAAGGCCGCCTCCGGCTTCTTGATTTCAAACACTTCTTTAGCATTATACGACAAGGTTTTTCCTTGCTTGTAACGCAGGTTGGTGGTGGTATTGCGGTCACCCACAATCTTCACCGCATCCTTCACGCGCACGGAACCGTGATCGGTGCTGATAATGACCTTGGCATTCTTCTCAGAGATGCGCTGCATAGCCTCCCACAAAGGAGAATGTTTGAACCAGGTAACCATCAGACTGCGGTATGCTGCTTCGTCTTCGGCCAGCTCGCGAACCACATGACTGTCGGTCCGCGCGTGGCTGAGCGTATCCACGAAGTTGTACACAATCACATTGAACTTGTTGTTCATCAGGTTGGGGATATTGTCCACCATATCCTTAGCTCCCTGCAAGTTGGTCACTTTGGTATAGGTGAATTTAATATCCCTGCGGAGACGTTTGAAGAAATCATCCAGGAAGAAATCTTCGTACTGATTGCGACCACCTTCATCTTCGTCGTTGCTCCATTTATCCGGGAAACGCTTTTCAATTTCTGAAGGCATCATTCCTGAGAAAATAGCATTACGGCAATACTGGGTGGTGGTAGGCAGAATGCTCAGGTACAAATCTTCTTCTTCCTGCCTGAAACGTTCGCGCACCAGGGGAGCAATGCTGCGCCAGTGGTCGAAGCGCAGGTTGTCTATCAGGATGAAGAACACCGGGTCGGGTCCTTGCAATTCCGGCAAAATCAAGCGGCGGAGGAGGTTGTGGCTCATCACCGGACCTTCATCGCCTTTGGCCTGCAACAAGTTGATGTATTTATCGGAAATAAAACGGCTGAATGCGCGGTTGGCGTCGGCCCACTGGGTATCCAGCACCTGTTTCATGGCCTGTTCACCTGCTGCTGCCAGTTCGAGTTCCCAATGCACCAACTTGCGGTACACCTGTTTCCATCCATCCATGTCGAGCTTATCGTTGACCATGTTCCCGATTTCCATGAACTCCTGCTGATAGCGCTGCATGGCGGTTTGGCTTTGGAGGCGGCGTTCGTCGAGGTTCTTCTTGATGGCCAGGAGAATCTGATTCGGATTCACCGGCTTGATAAGGTAATCAGCGATTTTACTGCCAATAGCCTCTTCCATGATGTGTTCCTCTTCACTGCGGGTAATCATCACCACGGGAACATCAGGCTTGGCCGCTTTCACTTGCTGCAACACCTGCAATCCGCTGATGCCGGGCATGTGTTCATCCAGAAACAGGATGTCGAAGTCTTCACGTTTGCATAAGTCTATGGCTTCCCTGCCGTTATTTACGGTGGTTACATCATAACCTTTCCCTTTTAAAAACAATACATGAGGTTTCAGCAGATCTATCTCGTCATCTGCCCATAAAATTCTTGTCATAGCCATACGAAGGTACCTGCACTAACGCAGGAAAAGGTAAAAAATTGGTGTAGCGGGTTAATTAGCCGCTGAAACTTACAGGATAAGCATCGCATCCCCGTAGCAGAGGAAGCGGTACTTCTTTTTCATGGCCT
>JAGWYC010000063.1 GCA_018969565.1 Bacteroidota bacterium
GAAACTACTGACCATTTTCTCGGCGTTTTTTCTGCCATTGACTTTCATCGTCGGCGTCTATGGGATGAATTTCCAACACATGCCCGAACTGGCATGGACCAACGGCTATGCCCTGGCCTGGGGATTGATGTTGTTCATCGCCGCACTGGTGTTTGTCTGGTTCCGACGCAGGAAGATTATCTGAGCGGAAGCATGGGGTATCCCAATAACTTTGAAGCGTGAAGACAGTATTCATCGCTTTGGTCGCATTGTTCTGTTCCGCGTACAATCCCAAGCCCCATCTGCTGGTAGGACAGTGGATTATTACAGCACGTAATGAGGAAAGTCTGCTTCAAAAGAAAAGATATATCAGCACCATCTATTTTAGCAGCAGTGGACAAAGGGCGATTATCAGCCTGAGTGACCGTAAAGGGCGGGAAAAGGAAGAACTGGCCTGCACCTGGAACACGGAAGAAAAGCCGGAACAGAAGCTCTTGGTATTTACCACCGCCGACAGACGCAATCTGGTTTATTCCGTCGAACACCTTGCCAAAGATTCGTTATACCTGCGCATGAAACCGGAATTAAGCCATCCGGGATTTATCCCCAGAGCGCAGCAACTCAAATTTGAGCGCATCGCCGGCCCTCCGGAGAATGTGAGGTAAGTGGTAAGTGGTAAGTGGTAAGTGGTAAGTGCATCGGTGTCCTCTAAGCCTACCGGTACGGCATCAAAATTAGCAAGCAAATGAGTCATGAAGAATTCCTGCCGGAATGAGGTCAGTATTAAAGCAGATATACCGTTCTGCCTCATTCAAGCTCCGTAGGAGCGGAATATCGGTAGTGGTAAGGGATCAGTGCCTGAAAAAGTTTGACGGTTTGTAAGGAGTGACAGGTGGAAATCCCGTAGGGATGGCATATCGGTAGCAATCATAGTTACACAAAATTCAGAATCCCATAGGGATGGCACATCGGTCGGAAATTGGTGCGGGTTAGCGGTCCAACAATTCGAATCCGCTTCATGATAAAATACCTTGCCACCTCCATGTTGTCAAATTAGTTACTTTTTTTGTACCTTTGAACGTACAAATTTTTATGAAAGTTGTTTCTATTAGCGTGCTGCGCAAAGGTTTAAAAGAGTATTTAGATTATGTAACCCAGTCCATGGAAATCATTGTGGTGCCAAGGAATAAAGAAGAAGATGCTGTCGTAATCATGTCCATCACGGAATACAATGCGCTGAAGGAAACGGCGCACCTTACGGCCACTCAGACAAACCGCAACAGACTCGCAGCATCGCTGAGTCAAGCGGCGGAAGGTAAGACCGTACCTTACGATTTAGGGGAATAAGCTTATTTCCGTGCTAATTGAGTTCACCATTACAGCTTGGGACGACTTTTGTTTTTGGATGGAGCAAGATGAAGAAATGCTCCGTAAAATCAAGGAACTGTTGAAGGCCATCAGGCGTGACCCATTTAAAGGCTTAGGCAAGCCGGAGCCCTTGAAGTTTTCCCTGCATGGATGCTGGTCGCGGCGAATCACAGGGGAACATCGCCTGGTTTATAAAATCAGTGGAACCAAAGGTATTGACCAAAAATGCACGGTCATCCAATGCCGATATCATTATGACCCGTAAACAGGAAGAGTCATTTACCTGATCGGGTAAGGGTATTAAAGGCGTTTGACCGATAAAGCGGCCTACGGGCGGCTCTATTGGTATTATAAGTATAAATAGAATTGAATACATCCTTAGTCATCCCGAGCGCAACCGAGAGAAACCATGCCGGGTTCTTGAACACCATGACAGGTGTTCCTGACGCACAAGCCACTGCCTCAAGGCTGCCCGAACTCCAGCCGCAAGCCCAGATTGGCATGGCTGAGCGGTAACCGGAAGCGCGGAAAACGGATGTCTCGGTCATTGCCGGCACTGCCCGCCGCCAGGTCAATAGGTCCTGCATTCACCGAGCCAAGCCAATGAAAGTCCGCAGCCAGGCGCAATGCGGTATTGCCACGACTGAACAGGCGTAATCCAGCACCGGCAGTCAGGCCCAGTCTTGTGAATCTGCCGGTGTTCCGGTTGCCTGAACCGGCTACAGGTGCCGAAAACTGCACCCGGTGTATGCCCAATCCTAATTTGTATTGCAGCAGTCCCCGGCCCAGCGTGCGTCGCAGGTAGGGCGCTGCATACACCTGGCTCAGCTTCAGCACCATAAGCTGCGGAAAGGCGCTGCTGTCCATATTGCCCTGGGCGGTCTGGTTGTTGGAGGTGCCGAAGGCGATTCCGGGCGTGAGTTTGTCGCTGAGTCTGGCGCCCACATCGAACTGGACCCAGCCGCTACTGGTTGTGCGCGGATAGGGCGTGGTTCGGCCTGCGCCGAAGTTGTACCCGGGACGTGTGAATCCGGCGCGGCGCAACTGTTCTTCCATCACGCCTCCGCTGCCTGAAATGGGGATGCCCATGCTCACCTGGAAGAAAGCAATGCGCGAGAAGAAGGCGGGCAGCGTATCCGCAGGGGCTTCCGCAGCCCGGTCGGCATCGTTCCACTGGGCCTTCAGCGAACCCATGGCGAAGCCCTGCACCGCAAGGCAGAGCAATAAACAGCGGTAAGGCATATCAGCGAAGGTAAATAATCGTGGCCCCGTCGCCACCCAGGTCGGCGTGTTCCGACTTGTACTCTTTGATGAACGGGAGTGTTTTCATGTAATCGCGCAGCAGCTTGCGCAGGATGCCGTCGCCGCGTCCGTGGATGACGCGCAGCTGCATCTGCCCCAGGGCGTAGGCTTCGTCGAGCCACTTGGAAAATTGAGCAAGGGCTTCTTCGCCCCTGGCGCCCCGCAGGTCGAGTTCAGCAGCGAAGGCGCTGTGTCGGGATACCCAATCCATACCCAAACCGGATTTGCGGGTGGCCTGCGGATGCTGAACCGGCTCAGCTTCGCTGAGCTGCGCCAGGGGCACCCAGGTCTTCACCAGTCCGAAGGCTATGTAGGCTTTATCTTTCTTCACCTCGATTAACTCACCCCGGGTGTCGGTACCGGCCATCAGCACCTTCATGCCGGGCAGCAACTGCGAGGCTTTCAAAGGCTTAGCCACGGGAACCTCACGCACCACAGGCTTCTTAGGCTGCACCTCTTTGCGAAGCTGCTCCAGATCCTTGCGGGCCTTCACCGTCTGCTCCTTGTCGGCGCGGGTTTCCTTGATGAGTCGAATGGTCTGCTCTATCTGCCGGTTGGTGTGTTCCAGCAAGTCGGCAGCCTCCTTGCGCGCGGCCTCCATGATGGCCTGTCGCTTTGCTTCCAGCTTCTCCTTCAGTTGTCCGTATTCACGGCTCAGCTTATCCGCCAGGGCTTCTTTCTCGTTCAGCCGCTCCGATTGTTTCTGGAAGCGCAGGCGTTCCTGTTCCAGTTGCAGCAACAACTCTTCAAAATTGCCCATCGTGCCCGCGCCCAGCTCCCGGCTGCGCTGCAACACGGATTCGGGCATTCCGGTTTTCCGCGCCAGCTCCAGGGCGAAGGAACTGCCGGGCTTACCGGGGATGAGGCGATACAGCGGTTTCAGCTCCTGAACATCATAGGCCATGGCCGCGTTTTGCACGCCGGTATGTCGCTCGGCAAAGGTTTTCAGGTTCCCGAAGTGGGTGGTGATGACCGCCATGGAACCGGCTTCCAGCAGTTGCTCCAAAACGGCTTCCGCCAGAAATCCGCCCAATTGCGGGTCTGTGCCCGTGCCCAGCTCGTCAATGGCCAGCAGGGTGTGTTGATCGGCTTCGCGCAGGAAGCGGTTCATGGCCGCCAGGTGCGCGCTGTAGGTACTCAGGTCGTTGTCTATGTTCTGGTCGTCGCCCAGGTTCAGCAGCAGCTTGTGGAATACCGGAAAGCGACTGGAAATATCTGCCGGCACAGGAAGTCCGCATTGGGCCATATACTGCAGCAGCATGATGGTTTTCAGGGCAATGGATTTCCCGCCGGCATTGGGTCCGGAAATAATCAGCATCCGGCTGCCTTCATCCAGCTGCACATCCACAGGAACCACCTGCTCCAGAGGCTTGGCTGTGCGCAGCATCAGCAGCGGATGCCTGGCCTCGGCCAGCTTCAATATCCTGGTTTCGGAAAATACCGGAATGCCGGCATGCAACTTGGCCGCGAGGGCTTCATGGGCCGACAACAGATCCAGTCGGGCATGCAACCCTGCAATTTCTTCAACGCCGGGCAGGAAGGGGCGTATTTTATCGGCGGTTTCGCGCAGGATCCGTTCCTTTTCGCGGCGGCGGTCCAAATACAACTGCTTCAGGCGGTTGTTGGCCTCGAAGGCGGCTGAAGGCTCTACGTAGAGAATACGACCCCGCGCCGACACATCGTGTACCAAGCCATCTACTCTTTTCTTGTGCTCGGCCAGCAGGGGAATAACCAGGCGCTCCTCGCGCACGGTGATTTCCGTGTCGGCGGTGAGTCCTTCGTTCTTGGCCCACTGGAAGATGCCCAGGGTGATGCGGCGCACTTCCTGCTCCAGATCGGCCACCTGACGGCCCAGCTTGCCATAGAGGGCGCTCGCATTTTCGCGCAATACCCCATGCGGGTAAAGGACAGCCTGTAAATGCGCCAGTGGTTCTTTCACCGGCATCAGTGCGCTGAACTCTTCGTGGAGGAGCGGATAGTGAATTTTGTTCTTCTCCAGAAAGACGCGCAGCTTATCGGCCTGCAGCAGGTGCATCCTCAGCTCATGAAGTTGTTCCTCCTCCGGACAGGAGCCCGGGATGGACAGGTAATGGCACAAGGCTCGCACATCAGGCATAGAACGGGGTGCGGGCCAGGACGGATGCCGCTTCCCCAGTTCAAAAAACTCTTGCAGCAGGGTGAAATGGGCTTCCAGTTGCCTGCGCGAATCAGAAAAGGCAGTCTGTGCGGCCAGGTCGGCGGCATGCGCTGAGGTGCAGCAATCCACGAGTATGGCCCGGATTCGGTCAAATCCCAGCTTGCGTTCCAGGTCTTCGGGAAAAATCAAGGCTTGGACTTTACTTGGTTGGCTTCGCTGCGCTGCAGGTTGGTAATTACCTGTTCCATGATTTTGGAAAACTGCTCCGGGCGGTTGAAATAGTAGCGATAGCTGGAGCGGAACAGGCTGTCATCGGCGCCATGCTTGCGGAACACCTGCTGATAATCCCCTTTCCAGCGTGCGGGTTCGTAGGCGGCGATGTTGGAATCCAGACTGTTTCCGGCCTCTACAACGGCGATATCGGTGAGGATTTCCACCATTTTTTCCTGCGGCATCACCTTGCGCCCGCTAATATTGCAGGCCAAAAGCGGCAGAAGGCAAAACAAGGCTAGACGCCGGAACAGCATTCCTGCAAAGTTATGACAGCAATCAGCGAAAACCTCGGGCGAATCCGCATGGAACTGGGAGCGCAGTGCCGCCTGCTGGTGGTATCCAAGTACAGACAGGTGGACGAAATCATGCAGGTCTATGATGCCGGACAACGCCTCTTTGCAGAGAACCGTGTTCAGGCTTTGTTGGAACGGCGGGAAGCGCTGCCTGCCGACATCGAATGGCACCTGATCGGACACCTGCAGCGCAACAAGGTGAAGTACATCGCGCCCTTCATCGCCATGATTCATGCGGTGGACAGCCCGGAACTGCTTCTTGAAATCAGCAGGCAGGCGCTGAAACACGAACGCAGTATTCCCTGCCTCCTGCAGGTGCATGTGGCTATGGAAGAAACTAAATTCGGTTTCAGCAGTGAAGAGCTTCTGGATTTCTGCAACAGGTTTCAACCTGAAGATTATCCGGGCGTACACATCTGCGGACTGATGGCCATGGCGAGCAATACCGATAATGAAGCGCAGGTTTCGGGGGAATTTGCCCGGGTGAAGCAGTTGTTCGACACCCTTCGCGCAGGGGTATTTGCCCATAATCCCGATTTCAGGGAGCTATCCATCGGCATGAGCTCCGACTACCGCATCGCGCTGCAACACGGCAGCACCATCGTGCGGATTGGGTCGGCGGTGTTTGGGTGAACCAAATTCCGCTTCCTCTGTTTCCATTATACCTTTGCAGCCCTTATGAGTACCCGGAACTGGACCAGCATCAAACAATACGAGGATATCCTTTTCGAAGAATGGGAAGGCATCGCCAAAGTGAGCATCAACCGCCCGCAGGTGTACAATGCCTTCCGTCCGCAGACGGTGAAAGAACTGCTCGATGCCTTTGACATCTGCCGCGAGCGCACCGACTTGGGCGTGGTCATCTTCACCGGCACAGGCGATAAGGCTTTCTGCTCCGGAGGCGACCAGAACGTGAAGGGCATCGGTGGCTACGTGGATGAACACGGCGTACCTCGCCTGAACGTGCTCGACCTGCACAAGAAAATACGCAGCCTGCCCAAGCCTGTCATCGCCATGGTGAACGGATACGCCATCGGTGGCGGCCACGTACTGCACGTAGTATGCGACCTGTCCATCGCCTCGGAAAACGCCATATTCGGCCAGACCGGCCCCAAGGTGGGCAGCTTCGACGGCGGTCTGGGTGCTAGCTATCTGGCCCGACACGTGGGGCAGAAAAAAGCCCGGGAAATCTGGTTCCTCTGCCGTCAGTACAGTGCTGCCGACGCCGAACAGATGGGGCTGGTGAACAAAGTGGTGCCCCTGGAACGCCTGGAAGACGAAACCGTGGACTGGTGCAAAACCATCATGGAGCGCAGTCCCATGGCCATCCGCATGCTCAAGCGCGCCTTCAACGCCGAACTCGACGGCCAGATAGGCATGATGGAGTTCAGCGGCGACGCCACGCTGATGTTCTACCTGATGGAAGAAGCCCAGGAAGGCAAGAACGCGTTTCTGGAGAAGCGCAAGCCTGACTTTCAGAAGTTCCCTAAATTCCCCTGAAGCGTCCCGGCCTGATGCCGCGCTTTACGGTTTTTCCTTAAGTTTGTAGCAGCCCGATGGACCTGTCTATTGTCATACCCCTGTTGAATGAGGAGGAAAGCCTGCCCGAACTCCACGCCTGGATTAAGAAGGTGATGGATGCGCATGGCTTCAGCTATGAAATCCTGTTTATTGACGACGGCAGCAAAGACGGCTCCTGGGCGCAGATTGAAAAACTGGCCGCCGCCGATCCTGCTGTGCGCGGCATCCGCTTCCGGAGAAATTACGGCAAGAGCGCCGCGCTGAACGTAGGCTTTGCCCGCACCCGCGGCAAGGTGGTTATCACCATGGATGCAGACCTGCAGGACAGTCCTGAGGAAATCCCGGAATTGTACCGCAAAATCACTGAAGAAGGCTACCACCTGGTCAGCGGATGGAAGCAAAAGCGCTACGACCCCATCACCAAAACCCTGCCTACGAAGCTGTTCAACTACGCCACAAGGCTGATGAGCGGTATTAAGCTGCATGACTTCAACTGCGGCCTGAAGGCATATCACAGCGATGTGGTCAAGCACATTGAAGTGTATGGCGAAATGCACCGCTATATTCCCGTCATCGCCAAATGGGAAGGCTATAACAAGATTGGCGAACAGGTGGTGCAGCACCGAGCGCGTAAATACGGCAGCAGCAAGTTCGGCTGGAACCGCTTCGTAAACGGCTTCCTCGACCTGCTGAGCATCTTCTTCATGAGCCGCTTCGGCAAGAAACCCATGCACTTCTTCGGACTGCTGGGCACGCTGAGTTTTATCCTCGGTTTCGGACTGGCCTTATACCTCGGTATTGATAAGTTGATGCATGTGATGAAAGGCATCCCGGCACCGCTGGTAGCCGATTCGCCGTATTTCTATATCGGACTGGTGAGCATGATTATCGGGGTGCAGTTGTTTTTAGCCGGATTCCTGGGTGAACTGATTTCCCGCAACAGCGCAGACCGCAACAACTACAGCATCACTGAAGAAACCGTCTGATGATGCGCGGCAGGTATATCGTGATTGTCGGCCCTGCCCATCCCCTGCGCGGCGGCCTCAGCACCTTCAACGAGCGCTTCGCACGCGAGCTGGGTCGGGAGAATAAAGTCACGCTTTGCACCTTCCGCCTGCAATACCCGAACTTTCTGTTTCCCGGACAGAGCCAGTACAGCGAAGACCCCAAGCCGGACGACCTGCACATTGACGTGGCCCTGAACAGCGTGAACCCGTTCAACTGGATTATCCAGGGATGGCGCTATCGCAAGCTGAAACCCGATCTGATCATCTTCCGTTACTGGATGCCCTTCTTCGGGCCCTGCTTCGGAACCTTCGCCCGCATGGTGAAGGGAAATGGCCACACCAAAATAGTGACCATTGCAGACAACATTCACCCGCATGAACGGCGCTTCTTCGACAAGCCTTTCACCTCCTGGTTCCTGGGCTGCCTGGATGGTGCCGTGACCATGAGCAGGGCCGTGCTGAAGGACCTGCAACACCTGAACTTCCGCAAACCGGCCCTGTATAACCCACATCCGCTGTACGACAACTTCGGCAACGCCCCGGCGCGGGAAGCAGCCTGTTCTGCGCTCAAACTGGACCCCGGCTTCCGCTATATCCTGTTTTTCGGTTTCATCCGCGCCTACAAGGGACTTTATTTGCTCCTGGAA
The DNA here is from genome assembly GCA_018969565.1 of Bacteroidota bacterium. Lineage (GTDB taxonomy): Bacteria > Bacteroidota > Bacteroidia > NS11-12g > UBA955 > REEB481. Next base: position 8,528 of record JAGWYC010000063.1, read on the forward strand.
GCCTTTGCCGCAGCGAAGTTTCAGGACCGCAAGGTGAAACTGCTGGTGGCGGGCGAGTTCTACGAAGATGCACAGCCTTATCTGGACCTGATCCGCAAACATGGCCTGGAAGACAGGGTGCTTCTGCACACGCATTTCATCCCCAACGGACAGGTGGCCGACTATTTTGCGGCATGCGATATAGTGGCCCAGACCTATAAAAACGCCACCCAGAGCGGGGTTACGCAGATCGCCTACCACTTTGAAAAGCCCATGCTGGTGACCGATGTGGGCGGCCTGGCGGAACTGGTGCCCCACGGGAAAGTGGGTTATGTATGTGCTGTGGAAGTGGGCGCTGTGGCTGCCGCCCTGGAAGATTTCTTCCTGCACAAGAATCCCGACCATTTCCGCGAAGGACTGCTGGAACAGAAACAGTTATTCAGCTGGGAACGCCTGCATGAGCAGATTGAAGCCGTGAGCGGTTTGGGGTGAAGGGTGAATCCTCATGGTGCATGAACATACATGGTTTTGCTGTACACTTTGTGTAAGCAGAAAATACCTTTCGGTTTGGACGGCGAAAAATATCAGGCCGTCAATAACTGCTCGATTTTCAACTTAAGCACAGGCAAGTCACGAACAACAATTGCCCAGATGATATCATCCGAAACACTATCATAGCCATGGGAAATACGGTTCCGGCTATCCACAATCTTCCGCGCATTGGAGATTTGAATATCCGGATTCTGGCCAAGAATTCGATTCATGGCTTCCCCAATTATTTCTATATTCCTTTCTATGGCCCGTTTTAACTTGAGATCCTGATGAAAGACTTCAAATTGTCTCTTCGCGGGAAGGAAATCATCAATCTCGTCAATCGATTTTTAAATATCATACAACCATACTTTAATATCCTTTTCCATAAATCAGCACTTTAGCGTCTTCAATGTATTTATTTAGAAAATGATTATTCAAGGCACGTTGTTCCAATAAATCCACCTTTC
>JAGWYC010000064.1 GCA_018969565.1 Bacteroidota bacterium
GAAACAAATTACTTCCTGCTGGTCAGAGCTACAGATCTGAACGGTAAAACCCTGTTCAAGAATCAGGGGTACAGTACCTTCAAGGCATTCAATATGGTGGACATCCAGCCCCTTTTTGCAGACGCTCCGGAATTCACTAAGCCCCTTGAGGGAACTATCACCGACCTGATGAGCAGTATTACCTCCATCAAGTGGGACAACCTGCTGGAATTGAATGTGGAAAGCAAACTGAAAAACAAGGTTGAAACACGACTAAAAGTAATCAGGCAAAACGAGTTCAGGGCTGTGCCGGCAGATGTGTTTGCAGAAAACGCTGTGGAAGTGCTTCTGGATACAGTTTTAAGAAGCGACAAGTTGCTGCGGCTGGTGAATGAATTTCAAATTGGCAGCCGCTTTGGCAATTTCAGCAACAACCAGAATACCCGCTGGGTGATTGGCATACAGCACCGCATTATACCCGGAACGCCGTTCAGCGCGCATATCCAGTTCCGGAATATGGGTAAGGCGCAAACGGAGATTCTTTTCAAGGCTGCAAATCCTAAAACTATTGTACCCGGCACCATTACCCTTTCCAAGGTATATCCGGTGGATGGTGACACATTGCCCTTTCACTATCCTCCAGTGGTGTACAAAGCTGATAACCTGAGCCCCAACGATAAAGTAGTCTTCTCCTATTTCAGCAGTCCGCTGGAGCCCATTGAATCCAGGAAATATCTGAAGACCACCACAGACGCGGTCTTTAACACCCGACTAAATGCGCTGTCGATGGACACTACACTAAAGGACATCAATGAGTTGCTGGACCAGGCGGCCAGAGAACAGCTGAGGGGAAATGAATCCGACATGAGCACATTACTCAGACAGGTTTCAGATTTATTTAAACGGAACAGCGGAAGGGCAAAAGTTCAGATTCAACATGCCCTGAACTGTAAAAATATACCCCTTGGAAATGCGGCCACCGGCAAACTCGCCCTACTCAGCAATGTGCTGAAATTCCAGGCAGCCACGGAATTTACAGGAATAGAACCGGTATTGGATATTCCCAATCTTTCCAACATTATTTACGTGTTGCCCTACCGGAACAATATCCAATGGTTGGCGAGAATCGGAGTATATAATGTTTCGGATAACGGAGGAATGACGCTTGAAGCATTTGCCGACAAGTTTGAGCGCAACAGTTTCAGCGCCAACGAAATGAGCCTGCCCATGCTGTCGCGCGGCTATGTGAATGCCAAGGGCACCTTTCATGTGGGCATGAGGACACCAAAAATCCTCAAAACCGAAAAAGTAACTGCCGGAAAAGATGCACAGGGAAGGAACTATGGCGAATTCAGACTCAGCTTCCTGCCTTCAGAAAAACCTTCAAAATTGCTACCCACCCCGGACAACAACGATGCCTGGCGGCAGTTTGAGTTGCTGAGCGTAGCCCAGCAATGGAATATCGAGGTTTCCAGAGACAGGAATTTCCGTAAGCTGGATACCCTGATTAGCAAGCGTATTGTAAAGAACTACGATATACGCAATGGTGAAGCCGCGATTATCAACGATTTATATACCGCCGTTGACCGTGTGGTGCGGGTGCGCGACAGCGGTCGCTACTATTGGCGGGTCACCTGGAGCAACGTTAGCGACCTGAAGAAAATGAGTGCGGCGGAAGCTGCCTATTACAGGAATCTGTTCAGTTTCATTGCCACCAGTGAACTCATAGGAAACCAAAATATCCCGCTGGACTCGCTGTTCAACAGGAATAACTACAAATTCAGCCGCATAGATTCTTTTGACTACCATTACGAAGCTCCGAAGCTGGCTGTTTCCAAGCCGGGTTTTGAGCTGGTTTACCCTCTGGAAGGTGATACCATACCCTTTTACTATCCGCCGGTAGTCGTCAAAAAAAGTCCTGCAGATACGGCATTCAAATTCGTACTGAGCACCTTCAACTCCACATTGGAACCTTTCAGGAACGTTAATTACTACATTCTTGATCCAAACCATGCGGCATCGAGGCGCCTGCGTGGATTGTCATATGATACGGGAGCAGCGAAGATTCGGAATATGTTTGATGTACTGGCCCGGGAGCAATTACTCGGAGAAGGTTCAAGTCAGGGAAACACAGATGCTGCAGTGGCCGAATTTACTGCACAAACCACCAAAAGATTGCATCTGCAGTTCTTTCAGGCAGGAAGCAGTGGTGTGCTCCCCTTGGGGAACAGCGCCAGAGGAAAACTGAATCTGGTGCGTGAAGTCATGAAAAGACAGGCTTCCCTCCAATTAATCAACGGGGACGCAACAGAACCGGAAACACCTTCACTGGAGGGACTGGTATATACAAAGCCTTATAAGGATGTGTATTGGAATGCCCGACTGGCTTATTACACGCCACTTGGAACACCAATTACCACGGTGGACAGTTTTGAGCGAATGTTTCGTGAAAAACGACTGAGCCCTTCATCGGCAATCAGTCCGGAGAATAAGGCAGGACTTGCCTTTTTTGAAGGTCGTTTCCACGTGGGAATGCGGCGCCCTGAACTCATCAGAAAATTCAATGGAGGTGCTGTTTCTGCCAAGACTATTGAAATCACGTTCCGACCCTCCTCGCTGCCTCAGCGCCTGTTGCCGGAAACCGAGAATAACGAGGCCTGGAATCAATGGAATGATTTGTTTGTGGCACAACAGTGGAATATTGAGGTTTCGGCCCACCGCAACTTTGATACCCTGGTGCTGATTAAAGCCCGCGCCGTGGTGGACAAATACTCCGTTCCGGGCTCCACAGAAAAGCTGATGAACGACCTATTCAACATTCGCCGCGAAACCATCAGCCTGCCCCCGAATAAAAAATACTACTACCGCATCACCTGGAGCAATCCGACCAAACTGGATACAGGCAATAGCCTGCACATGAGTTATCTGCGATATCAGGTCAGCCTGATGGCCGATGCGCAACGTTTGGGAGCTGAAAGCCAGGGCACTATGGAACAGCTGTCTCAATTATTGCGCAAAGCAAACTATTCCTTTAGCGCCACAGACAGTTTCTACGCGGCAGACAGCACGGCCAGAAAAGATACGGCTATTTGCGGCCTGAGTTGTCGGTTTGATATGAATGGTGTACCGACTGCAGCAGTTTCCGGCGGCGTGAAGGTGAATGATGAAATCAGCGTGGGCCTGTTCACTATGAAAGTCAGCTCCATCAGCGAAAATGTAGGTGCGAAAACTTATTCCGGAAAAGGACGTATCAGTTCGAATTTATTTTCAAGCGCGATTGCCGTGCGATTTGACGGTATTCAGGTAAATGCGCAGAAACGGCTCATCTCAGGAGTTGTAAAAGCCGAACATAAAAAAGATAATTTCATGAGCCGCTTTGGGGACAGTACCAATACCGGCTTCGTTTTTTTTGATGAATTAAAAAATAAATACATCAACGCAGTTTCCAGGTACGGCAATGAGCAGATAAACAAGCGGGTTGCCGATGAAACAGAACTGAAAGGGATGTATGATTACCTCAATGCACCGCTGAACCTGATTTCCGATGCCATTCTGGCTGATGAACTTTCACTGCCGCTGGGCCTGAGCCGCGAAGTAGATAATTTCCCCTATACCATTGCCATTACGGACATCCAGTTCGGTCCAACAGATGCCACTCTGAACGCAGCGGCCATCCTGCAATTCAACCTCAATGAAATAAACCAGTATGCAGGTTTCGGTATCAGCGGGGTTTGTATAACACCCAAAGGACTTGGCGATATAGGGAGCGGGGGCGCATTGGAGCTTATGGGTGAATTCAAGGTACCTATGGGTTCAATGGGGACATTTTCCCTGATTGGCAGAGAACCCACAAGACAAGGGGCTTCTGGAACTTCGGGAACCCGTTTGGTATGGGACTGCAAAGGGTTCAAACAGATTGACATCAAGGTGGGCCTTGAAATGGATACCTCTTTCGCCGTGCCCATTTATGGTAAAAGACCTGACTTCAGCAAACGGCTGAAAGCTACGGGCCACATGGTGGCCGGCTCACTGAACAACTGGCTGCTGTCGATGGATTTTGACACCACTTATGAACTGCGCATGATGCCGGGCTTCACCCTGAAGAACAGGCAGGCCGCTCTGGATTTTTCCGATCTGGCCAATCCACAGCTAATGACCTTCCCAAATGGATATGCCGGTGAACGCGGCAATGCCTGGAAAGGACTGTACATCAAGGAAATAGGTGTACGTCTGCCGGATTTGTTCTCAGAAAAAGACACCATCAACGGGGTAGGGTTCGCGGCGCAGAATATCATCATTGATGAATCCGGATTCACCGGCACCCTGGCCACAAACAATCTGGTTTCTCTGAACAGCGGAACCCTGGCAGGCTGGAAATACTCACTTGATGATGTGCACATTGACATTACCCAAAACGCACTTACCCGGGCCGGCATGAGCGGGCAGATTGTAACACCTTTCCTCACCGAAAGCCTGGCCTATGGCATCACCTTTGGCTTTGGGCGTTCGCGTGATTCCGTGAAACTGAACTTCAGCATCAACCCAACCAGGGAAATGACTTTCCCGGCCTGGTTTGCACGCGTAACACTGAATCCGGGAAGCAAGATTGAACTGATTGGCAACCCACTGAATCCAAAGAGCCTGCGACTGCAAACCAACTTCAACGGCAGTATTTCACCCGGCGCCGATGATATAGCGGGCTTTAAAGATGTGCGCCTGGGAACCCTGCCCTTCGAAGGACTGAAGGTGCGTACGGCCTTCTACACCCTGGATTCATTTTCCATAAAACTGGATAAACTGGGCGGCATTAACATGAACCGCGTAATCCGCGACAATGCTTCTACTCTTAATGCACCTGCCCAAATCCAGGTCAGCGGAACACAAAAAACCGGAGGCTTCCCTATTGCCATTACGGATTTCGGAATGGATCAGTTTAACGGCAAATGTTTGTTTGACCTGGATCCAAGGTCCGGCGTGCGTATCGGCATTAAATTCAAAGTTTCCATCAACGTGGCAGAGGCCGGTGGCAATGGCATTGGCGGTGCCTGTCGGGTGGGGCTTTACGGTGGCATTGGCGTAAGCAACGGGAAACCGGTGTTTGCCGCTAAGGGGATAACGGTTGATACCATCCGGATTGATGCCCAACTGAGCGGCGTGATGCGGGTAAAAGGAGGAATTGTCTTCATTGCCAATCACCCGGTATTTGGCAATGGTGTAGCAGGGATGCTTCAAGCCACTATGCCTGTACTGGAACTGGGTGTAACCGGTATGTTCGGCGAGGTGCGCGGCCTGCGCTACTGGATGTTTGGTGCTAAGGCAAGCATCAATCCCGGAATACCCATTGACTTTTCGGCCAATGTGATATACGCCAATTCCTTCAGCGGCGAGGCTTGGTATCACATGGACCGCACCCCCGGAACCGCAGCCGACCAGGCCGCCGGCTTCCAGATAGGCAAATCGCCCAGCGGGGCTTCGTTTACACCGAACAGCCGTTCCATGTTCGGTTTTGGCGCCGCCCTTGGCCTGACCGGCCCTCCCGGTTCACCCCTGAGCGGGGATATCGGCTTGTACGCGCAGATCAATAATACCGGCGGTCTGAGCAGACTGACCATGGAAGGCAACCTCTGGATGACCGAAAAGGAAAAAATGGCTGCTTCTGTGCTCATCAACGGAAATGCCACCATTGATGTAGATAACAGGAAGTTCGTAGGCGCCATGTCAGCCCTGGTCAATGTAGCCAACGGAACAGTGCGCGGCCGAAGGGTCATTACCCTGGAAGGCAGGAATTACTATGAGGCAGGGTCCGTGCAGTTGCTGATTAATCAGAGAAGTAATGAATGGTACATCAAACTTGGCGACCCCTTCCAAACTAATGGCAAGCTGGGATTTGGCTTCTATGCGGGGTCAGAATTGCTGTTTGATGCCGGCGGCTACTTTATGATGGGTAACAAACTCAGCCGCGCTATGCCTCCAATGAGCGATGACCTCTCGGCCAAACTCAAGCAGTCCGGAATCAATATTCCCACCACAAGGCCTGCTTCAGGCAGCAACGGCTTTACCATCCTTGCCGGCATAGATGCCAATATTCCTGAAAAGAAGATTGAACTCGGCGGATTTTATGCCGGCATCGCAATGCAATTTGCCGCAGACGGTATGCTGGCCCCGGCGCAAACCGGTTGTTCCGGCAGGAACGGTATTGGTGGATGGTACATCACGGGTAAAGCTTACGGCGTAATCAACGGAGCGTTGGGCATCCATGTGGACCTGCCCGTGTTCAAGGGAGATATCATAGCCGCCGAGCTTAATGCGGGAATGATGGTAGATGCCGGACTGGTAAATCCATATTACTTCAAAGGGCAGTTTGCCGCGAACTATTCTGTATTGGGCGGATTGCTTGAAGGTTCCAAAACCTTTGATTTTGAAATGGCCGAAGACGAACGCTGCAAACCCAATCTGAATCAGAAAAAGATTACTTCATTCGGCGCCATCGTGGCCGATGCAAAGCCTGCAAATAATACCACCGATGTTCTGGTTGGTGTAGAACCATCCATAGCCCTGAATTTCCCGGTGAATACCGTTGTGAAGTTCAAAACTGAACAGATGGACAGGAACAAGAAGGTGATCGTTGAAGAACAGATGCGGATCAGATGCGCTTATGTGCGGCTGAGAGACGAAACGCTTCGCTATAACCGAAAGATCAGATTGATCGTATCAGCAGACAGCCTGGATTTGAGAATTCGTCCTGATTCCTTCCTGAAAGACCAACGTACACGCTACACTCTGAGCGCCAATTTCGTGGGTGAACGCTACAATGCCACCGGTAAAAGATGGGAACCCATTAAGCGTACATCGAACAGAAACTGGGATACTACGGTAATCATTGGCTTTAACACCGAGGCAGAAGCCAGTTTTCAGGCAGACTATGTCAGCTATTCTACCCCACTGGCGGGTGAAAACTGCTTTAAAACCGGTGAACACAGTCAGGGGAAAATCGTATTCCGGCAAAACAATATCCAGAGCACCTTCTTTACCGGGACATTGAGCAGTTACGGACCTTTGAGAGAGGTGCAGCTTGCCTCAGGATATAATCGCTATTACGGCTTGTTCAGTAAAGCGGGAAACCCTGGTGATACAGCTATGGTTGCTCTGCAATTCGGCAGCAGCAGCCTCACATTCCCCATGCCGAAGCAACTAGATTCCATGTCCATTTACCAGTTCAGATTGATTAAAGACAGAGTTCCCGGGTACAGCTTAAATAACGCATCGATAAACCGATTCAATACAATAAATGGTATCAGCATAAGGACTCGTTCCAGCGGTGAATCCGGAGACCGCAGGGTCATCATGTATTCCATGCTGTTTAAAGTGAGCAGGTATAAAACCATGGAAGAAAAAATCAGGCAGTTGTTCCTGCAAGATTCCACCATCGCCTTCCTGAGCGACAAGGACATGACCGTGTCTTTGCGCACCAACGAAGCCTTTGAAGAATATGAAATAAAATCGTTTACCTTCCCTATTTCAGGCGGGAATACCACCTTAGTAACGCCCTTGATTGTGGCCTGTTCCAATCTGGCTGCAGATGACCAACCCTGGATTAAGGATTTTTACCGGCCAAGGGTTTTCATGGCAGGAGATTCCATCCGTAAACGTTACCCTTCGCTTAGCGGAATATTTCTGGATCGGACCAAACAGCAATCGGGGGTCAGTATTATTCCAGACGACCATATTCTCAAACCCATGCCCAACTTCAGTCTTTTCCTGGATCAGTATGACTTAAGACTGGCCGATAACAGGCTGCGCAACCTGAATAATGTCTCTGCATCGGTAGCAAAACTCAGAGAACAGGGGATTTCTGCAGATCTGGCTGTTGCTGTGAATAATACCAGGCTCAGTATTGACCCTATGACCGGAGAAGTTGGCCCTTCCGGTCCTTCATTGGCGCTTCCGCCGGTAAATACCGGCCCTCCCCCTCCGCCCCTCGGCAGCAGGCTGAATCTGAGTTACTCTAAATACAAACTAATCGCCGACGATTTCAGCCGCCTTAAATCCATGGCTTCGCAAATTTCAACCAGCGGCACAACCTGGAACAGCCTGACTGAAAAAGAGCAGGCACTGATTAAACGAGTACGGAAATCTGATTACGTACTTCAGACACCTACCAACCAAGATCCCTTTGCCATCCTTTTTTATAAAAACAGTGCGGCTAACACCGTGCTGCAAAAAGCGCGCATCAACAGCGGCATCCTGAAAATGCAGACCATCATTTCGGTTTCCTACAGCTACAGCACTTTCAAATGATGAAACGACGGAACTTTTTACTATTTACGTTCATCATCACTTCATCCTTCTTAAAAGGACAAAACGATACTGTTTTCCTGACAGGTACTTCCAGATTCTACGGTGATTCTTTGGTTTTACGCTGGAATGGAAGGACTCTGCAATCCTTCAATGCACTGCAAAAAATCCCGCTTGTGGTGGAAACCCTCAATCCTGTTGGCCGCTGGGTGCAGCTTGCGCAACAAAATGCCGTTCAGGTTAACCGCTGGTACCTGAACAAGTCGCCGGCTTTAAGGAACAGATTACTTGCTGCCGGTTTGTTGCAGCAATTTCAAACGGAAAGTAAACGTCCGGTGAACGGTGATGAAGAATTGCAGCAGAGGCAGGAAAACCTCAAATACCTGTGGTTGAACCTTTCGCTCACTGCCGATCTGGACGCTTTTGTGGCAGAGGCCTGCAACCTGCGGCATACCATTCTGAACCCGCCTCAAAACAGCGTCAGCCAATACCGCATATTTTCCGCGCACCCCCTATATTTTTCTGATACCCTGTTCTTTGTTGTGGCGCCGCAGAGGTTCACGGCGGAATCTTTGCCGGCACCTGCTGCCACTGAACAGGACGGTGCCGTTTCCCTTCGCTGGAAAACAGACCGCAGCTACACTGCTTATTATGTAGAAAAAGCTGCTCCAGGTTCTGGCACCTGGACGCGCATCAACACCGCTCCCCTGGTAATTCCTGCCGGACAACAGGAATTATTTTATACAGACAGTGTTCAGAATTATGTACCGTCCGAATATCGCATCAGCGGCATAGACCTGTTCGGTGATGCCACTCTTCCCGGCGCAGCAGTGAAGGCAATGGGCCGAGACCGCACGCCGCCGCCTGTATTATCGGGTTTCCGGCTTAAAGAAACCCCGGACAACCATATTGTACTTTCCTGGGATAAATCGCTGCCGCTCAATGGTGAGGCCGGCATCGCCATAGGCATGAAACATGAAGGACCTGATGCCTATATCCCTTTATTTAATAAGCTGAAACCCATGACCACAACTTCATTTACGATTCCGGTTAAGCCGGGTATCAGCAATTATTACTTTGTACTTCAGGTATTTGACACGGCAGGAAATAGTAGCTCCTCAGAAGCGTTTATACAGCTTGAAGATAATACGGCCCCTGCGAAGCCTGAAGGACTCAGGGCAATAGTAAACGACTCAGGTATCGTGACCCTGCGCTG
>JAGWYC010000065.1 GCA_018969565.1 Bacteroidota bacterium
GTTCAAACAAAGTGCAGGAGTTGAAGCCGAAGACATTGCAAAGCGTCTAATGGACTATGGCTTTCATGCACCTACCCTTTCCTTCCCTGTTGCAGGAACTCTGATGATTGAGCCCACCGAAAGCGAAAGCAAAGAAGAGCTGGATCGCTTTGTGGACACCATGTTCGGAATTCGCAACGAAATACGCGAAGTAGAAGAAGGCAAGGCCTCAAAAGAGGACAACGTGCTGAAGAATGCGCCCCATACTGCGGCTGAAATCTGCTCTGACAAATGGAATCACAGCTACAGCCGCGACAAAGCTGCTTACCCTGCACCATTTGTGCTGAGCGCCAAATTCTGGCCCAGCGTGGCACGGGTTAACAGCACCTACGGTGACCGTAACCTGGTTTGCGCATGTCTGCCCATGGAAGCATACATGGAAGGTACGCCATTAGCAACGGCTTGAAAGCCTATTTCCAAGGAGTACATGCTCCGGCTCGGGTAGCTTTTTGGTGTTACGTCCTCTTTGGTTTATGGTTACTCCCTGATTTTGGCGTTCCGCTCGACGAGCTGACCCAACGCGGCATCGGCATCGTGAACAATCAGTTCATCAGCCGTGGCGACATGAACATCCTGGAACACCGCTATTACGGACCCATTTTTGAAACCGGCAGTTTCTGGCTGGAGCAGGTATTCGGAATTCGGGATGCGCGCAGTTACCTGCTGTTAAGGCATTTCCTGCTGTTTCTGATTTGCAGCTCTTCGCTCATTGCCATTTACCGAGTAGTGTTTGGCATGTATGGCTCGGTACTGACTGCTTTTTTTGCTGCCGGCATCTATGCCCTTCACCCCAGAATCTTTGCCGATAACTTCTATAATTCCAAAGATTCCTTATTCATGGCCTTATTCGCCTGGGCTTTATGGCATCTTTTCGTCTGGCTTAAGGATTCCGGAATGCGCTCATTCGTTGGGTTCTGCGTGCTCTCCGGTATCATGTCCACACTGAGAATTCAGGGGCTCTATCTTCCCGTACTCGCAGGGCTGAGTTGGCTTTTCCTGTACCGCCCTGATTGGAAAGTGGCATTCAGGTTCGGACTTTGGGGAATTGGCATAACCTTACTGAGCCTACTGGCTTTTTATCCTTATTTATGGTTGAATCCAATTGAGAACTTCCGGGAAGTATTATTTACGGCCAGCCGATTTCCATGGCCCTGGGGAACCCTTACCGATGGGGTTTACCTATGGTCTAAGCACACGCCCTGGTGGTACTTACCCTTATGGATGCTGGCCACAACCCCTGCATTATTTGTACTCTTCCTGGTGGCAGGACTAATACCCCTTCGTTTCACCAAATGGCAATGGATGCTATGGCTGTTGCTGCTGATACCTGTTTTGCTGGCCATTTTCATGCATGCACCCATGTATGATGGCTGGAGGCATTACTATTTCCTTTGGCCAATTTGCGCCATACTTACCGGAGCAGCGCTTCATCTTGTCCATTCTCTAAAAACACTTCAGCAAAGTCTTGCAGCATTAACCCTGGCCATTGCGTTGTTTCATGTGGTGCGCGGGCATCCGCTTCAGATGTGTTTTTTTAATGAAATCTATCCAAGCAGACAAAAGCAGTTACATGAGCGCTGGGAATTGGATTACTGGGGACTGGGTTACAGGTCTGCACTGGAAAAGATGATTGAAGGACGAAGTGATTCCATCCGCGTGTATGCCTGGGATGACGGCATTTGGAATAACATGCAGATAATGACCCTGGAACAGCGAAGAAAAATCTTATTGGTACCACGTGACAGTGCCGAATTTCTGATTGAAAACATACGTGGTCCCAAAAGACAAGGCTATCCGGGCACAATTGTTTATTCCCTTCAACCTTACGGTGATACAACGCTGGTTGTGTTCAAGCAGCCGTGATTGGTTATCTTTGCGCCCTATTTATTCCTTTATGGCTAAACCAAAAGATTTAGGATCAGGAAGCTTCATCCGCCACAACGGAGAGCTATGCCAGATTATGGAAATCCAGCACCGCACACCCGGCAACCTGCGCGCGTTCTATCAAGCCAAGATGCGGAACGTGAAAACCGGCAAACAAACCGAATACCGCTACAATGCTGATGAAGACGTTACGATGGTGCGTGTTGAAACCAAAGAACTGCAATATCTGTATGAAGAAGGCGACTCGTTCGTGTGTATGGACAATGACACCTACGATCAGTTGCCCATCAGCAAAGCCGCCTTCGGAGAAGGAGCTAAATTCATGAAAGAAGGCGACACGATTATGGCTTCATTCGAAGGCGAACAGGTAATCGGCGCCCAGGCACCTACTCACGTGACACTGGAAATCACCTACACAGAGCCCGGAGTGCGTGGAGATACCGCCACCAATACCTTGAAATCAGCCACCGTTGAAACCGGAGCTACGGTCATGGTTCCTTTATTTTGCGATACCGGTGATAAAATCCGAATTGATACCCGCACCGGCGATTACATGGAACGGGTAAAAGGTTAATCCAACTTAACTGAAACAGAAAAGGCGGCCACAGGGTCGCCTTTTTCGTGAAGGGATGATATGCCAAGGCTGAACGGAATTCGGTAACTTTGCGGCAAGATCAGAACCTATGGAGTGCCTGTCACCCGAACACAACTTTTTAGGCATCACAGAACCTGAATTGTACCGATTTAGCGAAAGCAAGGTTGTCATACAACAAGTTCCCTACGAACATACCAGTTCATACATTGAAGGCTCAGCAAAAGGTCCTGCAGCCGTTATTTCGGCTTCGCATTTTGTAGAATTCTACGACGAAATGCTCGGCACCGAATGCTATCGAGACCTGGGCATCTGCACCCTGCCTGAAATGAATTTCGATGGCCTGAGCAACCGTGCCGCCGTTGATTTTATTCGAGACGAGACGCGCAAACTGCTTCAACAGGACAAATACGTTGTTTCCCTGGGGGCAGAACATACGGTCACCCTTGGATTTGTTGAAGCGTTTTTAGAACGTTATCCGGATATCCATGTGCTGCAAATAGACGCGCACAGCGATCTGCGCATGAGTTATCACGATAACCCATATTCCCATGCCTCGGTAATGGCACGTGTGCATGACCTGGGCGTGCCGCTGGTGCAGGTAGGCATTCGCGCTCAGTGTAAAGAAGAAGCTGAACTGATACGCAGCTCAGATCGCATCCATACCTGGTACGCACATCAGATTCAGGATGGAGACGCCTGGATGGATGAAGCCATTGCTAAACTCGGCAAAAACGTGTACCTGACCATTGACGCTGATGGTTTCGACCCCTCGGTCGTCCCCGCCGTGGGTACTGCCGAACCCGGTGGATTAAGCTGGTGGCAGGGCTGCCGATTCTTGCAAAAACTGGCAGCACAGCGCAAAATAGTAGGATTCGATATTGTGGAAATTGCCCCACGGGAAACAGACATCATCAGCGAATTCAGCATGGCAAAACTGCTGTACCGCATTCTTGGATACCTGCATCAGAACAAACACTTTTAATGGAACAACGGATTTACCTGGATAATGCGGCCACCACCGCGATAGATCCCGAGGTGCTGGAGGTCATGATACCTGTCCTGAAGGATTTTTATGGCAACCCCAGCTCTTCACATGCCCATGGCCGCAAGGTAAAGGCGCTTATTGAAGAAAGCCGCTCCAAAGTGGCTTCCCTGCTCGGTTGCAGCCCTGCTGAAATTATCTTCACCAGCGGCGGTACGGAAGCCGACAATATGGCGATACGCGGCGCCGTAAGTACCCTCGGTGTTGAACACATCATCACCAGCCCTATTGAACACCATGCCGTGCTTCATACCGTGGAAGAACTGCACCACGATGGGAAGATTCAGATGCACCTGGTTCAGCTTGATGACAAAGGTCATGTGGATTTTGAACATTTGGAAAGCCTGCTGCAGCAGTTTCCCAAGGCGCTGGTAAGCCTCATGCACGGAAACAACGAAATTGGAAATCTGCTTGACCTTGAACGTGTTGGAACTCTGTGCAGGAAATACCAGGCGCTGTTCCATACAGACACAGTGCAAACCATGGGGCATTATAGCTTCAATCTGGCGCAGATGCCCGTAGATTTTCTGGTTTGTGGCGCCCATAAGTTCAATGGTCCTAAAGGCGTGGGCTTTCTCTATATGAGCAAGAAGAACCGCGTTAGGCCTTATATCACAGGTGGTGCACAGGAACGCGAACTTCGCGGAGGAACCGAAAATGTCTATGGCATTGTTGGACTTGCCAAAGCCCTGGAGGTAAGCTACCGCGATCTGGAAAAGAAGAAAACGCATATCGAATCATTGAAGAAACTGATGATCGGTGAATTAAGAAAGAACATCGCTGATATACGATTTAACGGGGATGCCGAAGGAAATTGTCTATATACCGTATTGAGTGTATCCTTCCCGCCAAACCCTCAGGGCGACATGTTGCTGTTCAACCTGGACCTGGCAGGAATATCGGCTTCGGGCGGAAGCGCGTGCAGCAGCGGTGCCGTAGGCGGATCTCATGTGATGAAAGGTATAGGTGCCGATCCTTCGCGCACAACCATTCGATTCAGCTTCGGGAAATTCAATAGCACCGAAGACATAACAAGTACCGTTAAAGCACTCAGCGCCTGGTATCCGGCTCCTGAAGGTAACGCAACTTCAAATTAATCACCAATCTGCGCAGGAATAGTGAGTAAGCCCATTCTGTACATTACCAGGAAAGAGCATTTCAATGCAGCCCACAAACTGTATAACAACGCCTGGACGCCCGAACAAAATGAGGCGGTGTTTGGAAAATGTGCCAACGCAAACTGGCATGGTCACAACTTTGATTTGTATGTTACGGTGAAAGGCACGCCCAATCCGGATACAGGTTTCATCATGGATTTGAAGTTGCTGAAGCGCATTATCAAAGAAGAAGTGATTGAACATTTGGATCACCGAAACCTGAATGAGGATGTTCCCTTTCTAAAGGGTGTGATGCCCAGCATAGAACACATTGCCACCGCCATCTGGCAACGCATTGAACCAAGGCTTCCCGAAAATTGTCGCTTGCACAAAGTACTGCTATATGAAACGGAGCAGAACTTCGTAGAATTCTACGGCGAATTCGGGGTGTAGTGATAAACCGACAAGCCCTTTTTGCCGGTGGATAAGGAATAGCGCCTTCCTTTGTTACTTGCAATCACATGAACGAGCGAATCTTCCGTTACCGTTATTGGATATTGTTAGGCTCTTATGCCCTGTGGATGCTGGTGTTCGATGGGAATAATCTGGTGTACCGTTATCAGGTCAATGCGGAAATTCAGGATTTGGAAAGCCAGCATGCCTATTATGAAAAAGCCATTGAAAAGGCTCGCCGTGAACGACAGGATTTATTCGGTAACCTGCGCAATCTGGAACGCTTCGGCAGGGAAAAATACCTGATGAAACGCGACGATGAAGACCTGTTCATCATTGCCGAACCGGAACCTGAAGCGAAATAAAAAACAGCCCATTACTTGTTCATAACTGGGGTATTTTGTGCATAGCTTACTCCTGAAAATTCCTATTCTTGCGCTTGTTATTACCTGCAACCTATGAAGTTCATTGTTCAATCGGCAGAATTGCTGCAACACCTGCTCAAGGTAAACGGAGCCATCGTTTCCAAGCCGGTTCTGCCTATTCTTGAAAATTTTCTCTTCGACATCAAAGGCGGCGTTTTGACTATATCCGCTACTGACCTTGAAACTTCCATGACCACCAGTATGTCGGTGGACAGCAAGGAAGATATTCAGGTGGCGGTGCCGAGCAAAATTATCATTGATTACCTGCGCAACCTTCCGGAACAACCCGTAACATTTACGGTTGATGAAGAACACTTCACTATTGAAGTTACAACCGGCGTGGGCCGTTACAAGATGCCCGGCCAGAGTGGCATTGATTTCCCACTCACGCCTGCTGTTGAAGGTGATTCCTCTTTCAATATGCCTTGTAACCTCCTGCTGCGCGCCATCTCCAAAACGCTTTTCGCCACCGGCAGCGATGAACTGCGTATTGCCCTGACAGGTGTGTATGTAGAACTAGGCAATGAAAGCATCACTTTTGTTGCCACCGATGCCAATAAACTGGTTCGCTTCACCCGCAACGATGTAAGACCCGGTGCAGAAAACCACTTTATCATCCCCAAAAAAGCCCTGAACCTGCTGCGTTCATCCATTAATAACGATGATTCACCCGTGACCATCGAATGGAATAAATCAAATGTGTTCTTCACCTACGACAAAACCCGTTTGATTTGTCGCCTTATTGACGAGCGCTACCCTGATTACAAAGCAGTAATTCCTTCCGGCAATGATAAAATTCTCTCCGTGCGCCGCATGGATTTGTTGAGTACCCTTCGCCGTATCGGCATCTTCGCCAGCAAAACCACCCATCAGGTGCGCCTGAAAATTGCAGGCAGTGACCTGCAGGTTGGTGCTGAAGATATTGAAATGGCCAATGAAGCACAGGAACGTCTTGCCTGCGATTATGACGGCGAAGACCTGGAAATCGGCTTCAACGGTCGTTTCCTGATTGACATGTTGGGCAATGTGGACAGCGACAGCGTAGAAATCCGCCTGGCCGCACCCAGCAAAGCCGGTCTGGTAATGCCCGGTGAGCAAGAAAAAGACGAAGACATGCTCATGCTCATCATGCCCATGATGCTGAATAACTATTGATTTCACCTGAAACAGGATAGGAAAACCGGAGGCCCAGCTTCCGGTTTTTTTATTCCAAAGAAAAACAAGCATGGAACGCGCCACCCTTTTTGCCGAAGTCCTGCTGCCCTTGTCTCTGGACAAAACCTACACCTACCGCATCCCGGAGGAGCTTAACGAAGAAGCGGTGCCCGGAAAACGTGTGGTGGTGCAATTCGGAAAGCGTAAAATTTACGCGGGTATCATCCAGAAACTCGGCGACAAACCTCCGGTGGGATACGAGGCGCGTTATATTCTTCACATTCTGGACGATACGCCCTTGCTGGATGAACACGATTTGCGCTTCTGGGAATGGCTGGCTGCTTATTATATGGGCAACCCCGGAGATATCATGGCGCTTGCGCTGCCCGCGGCCCTTAGACTGCAAAGCGAGAGCATCATTGTACTGCACCCGGAAACCCGCACGGATGAACTTCCTGAACTGTCTGAAGAAGAACATCGCATCATAGACCTTCTGTTGAAGCACCCGTATCTGGTGCTGGACAAGTTGCCGGAGCTGGCAGAAATTAAAAATCCGCTGAAATTCATTAAAAGCCTGTATGAGCGAGGGCTCATTCTGATCAAAGAAGACATTTCCGAGCATTATACACCCAAAACGACCACCATGCTCAGACTCGCCGATTCCTGGCAGGATGAAGTCTTCGCCAAAGAAACGCTTGACGCGCTGGAACGAAGGGCACCCAAACAAAGTGACATCATCCTGAGCCTGCTGGGAAGCGCCGGACAGCCTCAGGAAAAACAGAGCTGGATGAAGGCGCACGGACTTTCTGAGCCGGCCTTGAAAACCCTGGCGGAAAAAGGGCTCGTCATTCTATACAAAGAGCAGATTTCAAGGCTGAAACTGAGCGCTGTTCAGGGTAATAACGAAACAACTTCTCCTGAAATAAGCCATGCGGTCGAACACTTGAATCAACTGCTTCAACAGCAGCAGGTAGCCTTGTTACACGGTCCGAAAGGAAGCGGAAAAACCTCGACCACCATGGCCTTATGTCAGCAGATCCTGAATGAAGGCAGGCAGGTACTCATCTTGCAACCGGAGGCAGCCCTCACGCAACAATATATTGCCCGCTGGGAAGCCCGTTTCGGGAAAGATTTGCTGGTATGGCATGGGAAATATAGCCACGCTGAACGCTATGAACTCTGGGAAAAGGTACGTCAAGGTGGCCCCTGCGTAGTCTTGGGTTCCAGAGGCGCCATCTTCCTTCCCTTCAGAAATACTGGGCTGTTTGTGGTGGATGAAGAACATGACAGCAGCTATAAACAGATTGACCGCAGACCTTATATCCATGCGCGGGATGCCCTGATCATGCTGGCCCATCAGCGCAAATGCCCCTGCTTGCTGGTCAGTGCCACGCCCTCGGCAGAAGTTTGGTATCAGACCCAGGAAGGCCGATACGCGCGCATGGAAGCACCGTTCAGCGAACAAGTTCCACAGGTCAAGGTTCACCTGGTGGATACCGGAACCCTGCGCCGTAACAATGAAATGCAGGGCATCTTCAGTCCGCACGCCGTGAAAGAAATCTACGATTGTCTGGAAGCCGGCAACCAGGTGATTGTCTATCACAACCGCAAGGGATTTGTGCCCTGGATACGCTGTGAATCCTGCAACTGGAGGCCCCGATGCGTGCAATGCGACGTAACCCTCACCTATTACAAGTCCAGCAGCCGCAACCTGTGTAACTACTGTGGGCATCAGGAAGTTCCGCAGCGCCTCTGCCCTGCCTGTGGCAGCAATAAAATCAGCATGCAGGGTTACGGCACCGAGCGCATTGCCGAAGAACTGAACATATTGTTCCCGGAGGCCCATATTTCCAGACTGGATCAGGAAACAGCACGCAGCCGAAAGGAAATGCAGCGCATCGTGGATGGATTCGTGGAACAAAAAACGGACATCCTTGTGGGGTCGCATTTTCTAACCCGCGGCATGGAACTGGGTGAAGTAGGCATCAGCATCATCCCCGATGCAGACCAGGCCATGTATCTGCCCGATTTCAGGGCCCATGAACGCGCCTACCAGCAGTTTGTACAGGTTTTGGCCCATACCGGCAGTAAAGGTATCGGGATTCTGCAATCCTATCAGGTGGGACATCCGCTGTTCGCCGATGTGGTGAAAGGCGATGCCGCTTCATTTTACGACCGAGAACTACCCATGCGTCGCAATTTTCTGTTTCCGCCTTATACCAGGATGATAAGGCTGGAGTTCAGGCATAAGGATGCCCAAGTTTCTTTGCAGGCTGCAGAAAGCTTCATTAAAACTTTTCCTGCGGGGAAAGAAGTGGCAGTGAATGGCCCGGTGAAGCCGCATATTTCCCGCATACGCAACCAGTTCATTCAGCAGGTGGTGCTGCGCATTCCGAGAAATCATCCCCATCCGGCACAAGTTAAAGAACAGATACGCGCCGTGGTTCGCGGGCTGTTGGGACAAAGCACTTATAAACGATTACAGTGTTCGGCAGATGTAGATCCTCAGTAAGTTTGCAGCGTGATCAGTCATCTGAATCTGGAAATACCCGGCGCTGAGGGAAGACCTGTTGTTGCCGATTTATACCTGCCTGAAGGAAAGGATGCTTTTCCGCTGGTAATCTTCTGCCACGGCTTTAAAGGATTTAAAAGCTGGGGATTCTATGAATATATGCCGGAGGCCTTTTGTGAGGAAGGACTTGCGTTCCTGCGCTTCAACTTCTCACACAACGGCACGAGTGCTCAGATTCCTGATGCTTTTGTGGAGCCGGAAGCCTT
>JAGWYC010000066.1 GCA_018969565.1 Bacteroidota bacterium
ATGCCTGCGCCGGTTTTTGTGCCTCCGGTGAAGCTGATGGCTTTGATGCGCGGATGCGCTACGATGGCGCTGCCGGCATCGGGACCGGTGCCGTGGATGATGTTAAGCACCCCGGGGGGAAGTCCGGCTTCTTGAGCGATTTGTGCCAGACGGAACGCCGTCATGGGGGTAATTTCAGAAGGCTTGGCCACCACACAACAGCCTGCGGCCAGCGCCGGCGCTATTTTCCAGGTAAACAGGTACAGCGGCAGGTTCCAGGGACTGATGCAGCCCACCACGCCCACCGGCTGACGCAGCGTATAGTTGAACAGTTCCGGGCTGGTATAATGACTTTCTGCAGAAAACTGGGTAGCTGCTGCGGCAAAGAACCTGAAATTGTCTATGGCTCTGGGGATATCCATGCGTCGGGCCAGGGCCAGCGGCTTGCCGGAATCACGGCTTTCGTCGGCGGCCAGCGAATCCAGCTTGGCTTCCATCAAATCCGCCATGCGAATCATGAAGGCGGCGCGTGCCTCGGCTTTCAGTGCCGACCATGCAGGGAAAGCCTGTTCTGCTGCGGCCACGGCCGCGTTTATATCATCAGAGGCAGAGGCCGCGATGCGGCTGTACACCACGCCACAGGAAGGGTCGGTATTATCCAGCCATTGTCCGGAAGCGGCAGGACGCAGTTCACCATTGATATAGTTCAGGATGGATTCCATGATTCAGCTTCAAAGTAAATGAAGTACGGAGAAGCACGGAACTACAAAATCAAAAAGCTGTTCCCGCTGCGGGGAATTATGCCGTAAACCTGATGATGGCTAAATAGATTGGCATGCCCAGCGTGATGTTGAAGGGAAAGGTAATACCCAGCGCCATGGGAATATATAGTCCGGGATCGGCCTTGGGCGAGGCGAGCCTCATAGCTGCCGGAACAGCAATATAAGAAGCGCTGGCAGCCAACACGGCACACATGAAACGATTTGCCACGTCTTGGGTCACTAAAGAACTGAGCATCGCGGCAAGACAGCCATTCAAAGCCGGCAATACCAGGGCAACCGCTGCGGCAAACAGTCCGTAGTTGGTGAAGGCCTTCAGACGCCGGGCCGTAACCATACCCATTTCCAGCAGAAAGATGGCTAAGAAACCTTTGAAAATATCGGTAGTGAACGGTTTAATGCCTTCAGCCTGTTTCTCATCGGCTATCAGACCGATGACCAGACTTCCCAACACCATCATCACGCTTCCGTTGGTAAAGGAATGACGGATTACCGCTCCCATACCCAGTCTTACTCCCCCTTCATCAGGAGATTCATATTTGCGTATAAGTACCATGCCCACAATGATTGCGGGCGCTTCCATCAGGGCCATCACCGCTACCATGTGCCCACCCGCGGCCATATTCATGGATTCCAGAAAGGCCACAGAAGCCACAAATGTTACTGCGCTTACCGAACCGTATGAAGCCGCCACGGCACCTGCATTGTACACACCGAGTTTGCGCTTCAGCAGAAAAAAAACATACAGCGGAATCAGTGCAGCCAGCAGAAGGCCAAACAGCATGGAAAGGAAGATTTCCGAAGTGAAGTCGGCATGCGACAACTCCTGTCCGCCCTTGAAGCCGATGGCAAAAAGCAGGTACAGGGAAATAAACTTAGTGGTTGATTCCGGGATTTCCAGGTCGCTTTTTACGCGACTGGCGAGAATTCCCAGGCAAAAGAACAGCAGCGTGGGGTTGGTAAGGTTGCTCAGAACTATTTGGTATTCCATGGATTTGCTTCTTGAAGGGGAAAGAATGGCTCCTTCTAAACCGGGGCGCGAAATTGGGCTCCCTGAACCATGTTCTGTTATTTATTGTATATATTTTATCTATAATATTATTTTATAGAACAGCCGTTTCTCAGGCGAATTTCTCGTACCAGCTAAAGTGTTTCGACACAATTTCATCCTTTTTGGCACGGATATGCTCCATGAATGCCTGCGCTACGGGACCATGACGTTTCCCCTTCAGCCAGACCAGGCTCCAGTTTGACCTGAAGGGCAGGCCGCGCATGGGGATGATGTTCAGTTCACCCTTGAGTATTTCATTTCGGATACCGATCAGTGGCATCACAGAATTACCAATTCCCGCCAGAATGGATTGTTTTACCGCTTCGTTAGAAGTCAGTTCAATCTTTTTCGTAAGGGGAATGCGGTTTACTTCGATGAAACGCTCCATGGTTTGTCGGGTTCCCGATCCATGCTCCCGGAAAATCAGGGGCATCTTGCCCAGGTCTTCCGCATTCAGTGGTTGCTCAGGAACTTGCTGCTCGGCGTTTCCTACCAGATACAGCTTATTCTGGAGTAAATCTATGTACTCAATATTCAGGTGGTCCGGCAAGATGGAAACCAATGCGAAATCAATTTCATTAGCCTGCAGACTCTCCACAACCTTAAGTTTATTCGTTACGTCCATCTGCAATTCCACCCCGGGATTTTTATTGATGAAATCACTCAGGAAATAAGGCATCACATATTTCCCCGTAGAAACTACCGAAATGCGCAGGCTGCCAAATAGTTGTCCTTTAAAGGCGTGTGTTTTATAGGTAATGGCATTTACCTGCTCCAGAATCTGTTCTGCGGCAACAGCTATTTCCCTGCCGAAATCAGTGATATACAACTTTCTGCCCACAACCTCAGTAAGCGGTATATCAAACTGCTCCTGGAATTTCCTCAATTGGATGGAAACGGCAGGTTGGGTCAGGTGTAGTGCTTCAGAAGCTTTTGTAACACTCTGTGTTTCCACCACCTTCAGAAACACCTGCAACTGACTTAGGGTAAAATTCATGTAAACGTTTCATAAGAAACATTTATAGATTGAGTTTGGTTTTAAATCCGCAAGAGGAACCTCATACTTTGGGGGCCATGGATGTTTTTCCATGCCGGGCACTGCTGTTCACCTTATGTAAAAGCTCAGTGATTCAGGAAGCTGCGGTTATGGATGTCGGCAAAAATTTCAAACTCTTTTCGCTCTTCCCATAAAGCTTGCTGCCAGCCTTTCACATTGTACCCTTTCCCCGGAAGATAACTCAGTCGGTAGCTGCGGTGCATCCAGAAATTGTGTTCTTCCCAGTCTGCTTCTACCACCAGCAATTCCTGCTGTTTATTGTAGAGCAGGCTGACCGAGCGAAGCTCAGGTTTCTGTTCTCTGGTTTCGTATAACACGAAGCGCCCTCCGTCCGGTGTGGGTTTCACGGTAGAATCGAAGGTGAAAGACCATTCTGCGCGGTTCAGGTCCATGCGCTCCCACAGGGCCAGTTCGCGTTCCCAGTCCACCGAATCCTCCTCGGCGCTGCGGATTTCCTCACCCCATACCAGTGTTTTGCTAATGGACGGATTGGCTTTTTTCAAGGCGGAAATCTCATCCTTCATGTAGGCAGGCACCTGAAACCAAGGCCCCTGGGTTGTTTCTTGTTTCTTCCCGCAGGAAAGCAAGGCAGTGGCAGCAAAAATGCCATATACATATTTTTTCATCAGAACAGGCTTTGACCGCTCATGTCGGCGGGTTGGGGGATTTGCATCATTTTCAGGATGGTGGGCGCTACATCCGCCAGAATGCCTTCGCGTAGGTTTGGCTTGAGGTCATTACTCACCAGCCAGCAAGGTACCGGGTTCATGCTGTGGGCGGTATTCGGCGTTCCATCGGCATTCACGGCAAAATCGGCGTTGCCATGGTCGGCAATAATCAGGAAGTCATAACCCTGCTTCAAGCCTTCTTCCACCAAATCCTGCGCGCAGCGATCTACCGTTTCCACGGCCTTCACAATGGCCGGATATACACCTGTATGGCCCACCATGTCCGGGTTGGCGAAATTGATGCAGGCAAAATCAAACGACTGACTGCGGATTTGCTCCAGCAACTTATCGCGCAGTTCGAAGGCGCTCATCTCCGGTTTCAGATCATAGGTAGCGACCTTAGGCGATGCGACAAGCACCCTGGATTCTCCGGGAAATTCATCCTCCCTTCCTCCGCTGAAAAAGAAGGTCACATGGGGGTATTTCTCGGTTTCAGCGGCCCGCAACTGCCTGAGGCCGGCATCGCTGATGACCTGGCCAAGGGTATGGTTCAGGTTCTGGTCTTCGAACAGCACCTTCACGTTGTGATAACTGTGGTCATAGCTGGTGAAGGTGAGGTAATCCAGCGGAAGGGTGTGCATACCGAATTCAGGCATATCCTGCTGGGTGAGTACCTGCGTGAGCTGACGGCCACGGTCGGTGCGGAAATTAAAGAACACCAATGCATCTCCCGGCTGAATGGTAGCTACGGGCTTGCCGTCTTCCTCCGCCAGCAGCGGCTCCATAAATTCATCAGTGATATTGCGGCTGTAATGTTCGCGAACAGATTCCAGCAGATTTTCAGATTTTATTCCTTCGCCGTGCACCAAAAGATCATAGGCTTTTTTCACCCGTTCCCAGCGCTTGTCGCGGTCCATGGCATAATAGCGCCCAATGAGTGAGGCGAGTTTCGCGGGCGTATCTTCTATTCGGCGATACAATTCCTCAAGGAAGCCGGCTCCGCTGCGCGGGTCGGTATCGCGCCCGTCGAGGAAGGCGTGGATATACACCCGTTCCAATCCTTGTTCTTTAGCAATGTCGCAAAGGGCGAAGAGGTGTTCGCTGGAAGCGTGTACACCGCCATCGCCCAGCAAACCGAGGAAGTGAATGGCTTTCCCTTCCCTTTTCACGCGCTGCATGGTTTCCAGCAGCACAGGGTGCAGGGCCAGTTCACCGTCGCGGATGCTCTTGTTGATGCGCACCAGCATTTGCCAGACCACGCGGCCGGCGCCGATGTTCATGTGCCCCACTTCGCTGTTGCCCATTTGTCCGTCGGGAAGGCCCACATGCTCCCCGTGGGTAAGCAGACGGGTATGGGGATACTCTTTGCTCAGCCGGTCGGTGAAGGGCGTATTCGCTTCCCAAACCGCGTCGCTGTGGTCGTGTTTGCCGATGCCGAAGCCGTCGAGGATAATGAGGATACTCTTTCTGCTCATGCAGGGGCAAAGTTACCGATTCACATGGAAGCAGCTTCCTCCTTTGACTGCTTGATTACTGATAATGAAATGATCCCGCACAGTGGTAAACCGCTTAACAAGGAATTGCCTTGAATTCAGAACTTGCGTCCTGAAAAATGAAGAAGGCCATCATCATCGGCGCCACCTCAGGTATTGGCGAAGCCCTGTATAAAGAACTGATGAAGCACCATTACCGGATAGGCATTACGGGCATAGACCGTGCTGTAGTGGATGCGGTGAACAAGCGGAGCCTGAAGAATCTGTTCGCCGTGTATCTCGACAGCCGCGAAGGTCATACCGCTGAGGTCATCAAAAACATGACAGAACAACTGGAAGGTCTGGACCTGATGGTATTCTGTGCCGGAATCGGACACCTGAACCGCGACCAGGGATTTGAGGTGCAAAACGCCGCCAATGAAATTAACGTGATGGCCTTCACGGAGGTAGCAGATATCAGTTGGCGTTATTTTGAGGAGCAGGGACATGGGCATTTTGTATCATTAAGTTCCATCGCGGGCCTGTTCGGTTACCACAAGGCCCCGGCATACCACGCCGCTAAATCATACCAGATTAATTACCTGGAAAGCCTGAGACAGAAGGCGTTTCACTCCGGAAAACCCATATACATCACGGATATACGTCCGGGATTTGTGCAGACAGCCATGACCGAAGGCAAGAAACTGTTCTGGCCGGTGAGCGCCAGTAAGGCCGCGCAACAGATTTATAATCATATCGAACAACACCACGATATTGGCTATGTACCCGGCCGTTGGTGGCTGGTGGCGGGCATCCTGAACCTCTTGCCGGCCTGGCTCAGGAAACGGTTTTGAATGAAGGATACTGCTCTTGCTCCGGCTTATCTTCGCGTTATGAACGCAGCAACAGAGGCGGTGATGGCCTACATTGACCGGTTTTCGGAACCCACCAGAAGCAAATTGCTGGAAATGAGAAGCATCATCAGGGCTGCTGTTCCGGAGGCTGATGAGTGCATGAGCTATGGGATGCCGGCAATCAAGCTGGATAAAGTGCTGGTTTTTTACGCAGCCTGGAAAACACATATAGGCTTCTACCCTACCGCTGAGCCATTAAAAGCCTTTGCCTCCGTCCTCAGCGCCTACAAAAGTTCAAAAGGGGCGGTACAGTTTCCGCTTGACCAAGCGTTACCCGCAGCACTGATTACTAAAATGACATTATTCAGGAAAGAGGCTGCGTTATCGGGAAGCAAGAAACCCTAAATACAAAAACCCATAACTTCGCAGCACTGAAGCAGCGAATTCACATATTGCTCCTCTTGGTTTTTGCTTTTGCCGGAACCGAATTCGGGCAATTGTTGCGCCTGCCCTTGCTGGTGGAACATTACCTCGAGCACAGAAAGACACATCAGGACTTAGGCATAGGCGAATTTCTGATGATTCATTACAGCCAACAACATCAGGAAGGTGCAAACGACAGAGATCAGCAACTGCCTTTCAAGTCGCACCATGAATGTGCCAAGTTGTTCAGCTTTGCTGCTCCATTAAACAAACCTGTTGCCTTGAATGTGCCGCCCTGTCTGGAATCGGATAAGGTTGCTGAGCCGGCTGCAGGCATTGTAAGCTCAGGATTCCGCAGCATGATCTGGCAGCCGCCACGGGCTATCTGATTTCTTAGGTTTTTTTTCTTGCTTTCTGAGGAAGTAATCTCAGGGCTAACGGGTTCAATCCTACCCGATGCAACAGGATATTTAACACAAAAACATGCTCAATAAAATTATTGGTTTTTCCATCCGGAATAAACTCATCATAGGACTATTCACCCTGGCCCTCAGCGGGCTGGGCATATATGAACTTACGCGTCTTCCCATAGATGCGGTGCCTGATATCACCAACAACCAGGTTCAGGTAATAACTGTGGCGCCCAGCCTGGGTGCCGGCGATATAGAACGCCTGGTCACCTTTCCCATAGAACAGGCCAACAGCAATATCAGCGGTATTAAGGAAATCCGCAGCTTTTCACGCTTCGGCTTATCGCTCATCACCATCGTTTTTGACGATGCCACAGACCTTTACTGGGCGCGACAACAGGTGGCGGAACGCCTGCAGCAGGCACGTGCAGAGATTCCTGAAGGGGTGGGCAATCCTGAACTCGGCCCTATTTCTACCGGCCTGGGTGAAATTTATCAATATGTGGTGAAGGCTAAGCCCGGCTACGAGCAACGCTACGACGCCACACAGCTTCGCACCATACAGGACTGGCTCATCCGGCGACAACTGCTGGGCGTGGAAGGAGTGGCTGAAGTGAGCAGCTTCGGAGGCAAGCTGAAACAATATGAAGTGGCCGTGGACCCCGCTCGCTTGCAGGCACTCAACGTGAACATCAATGAGGTATTCGACGCCCTGAACCGCAACAACGAAAACACCGGAGGCGCCTATATCGAAAAAGGCCCTACCGTGTTGTTCATCCGCAGTGAAGGCCTGATTGGCAGCAAGGAAGACATCGCCGCCATTCCCATTAAAAATACCGCCTCCGGAAGACCCATACTGGTCAGCGACATCGGCAGTGTTCAGGAAGGACACGCCACCCGATTCGGAGCCATCTGCTACAACGACCGGGGCGAATCCGCCGGTGCCATTGTGATGATGCTGAAAGGCGCCAACAGCAGCGATGTGATTGGCAAGGTCAAAGAACGAATTGAGAAAATAAGAAAAACGCTGCCTGAAGGTGTGGACATCGAACCCTTCCTGGACCGCACCAAAATGGTGAATCACGCCATCGGAACGGTAGAACAAAACCTGCTGGAAGGAGCGTTGATTGTGGTGTTCATCCTGGTGTTGTTCCTCGGACAATTACGCGCAGGTCTGTTGGTCGCCTCGGTAATTCCGCTGTCCATGCTCTTTGCCGTAATCATGATGATTACTTTTGGCGTGAGCGGCAACCTGATGAGCCTTGGCGCCCTGGATTTCGGGCTGATTGTGGACGGAGCCGTGATTATTGTAGAAGCCGTGATGCACAGCCTCTCACACAGCAGACGTTTCGTTGGCGTAAACAAACTGAGCCGCGCAGGAATGGATGAAACCGTAGGTCATTCCGCAGGGAAAATGATGAACAGCGCAGTATTCGGACAGATGATCATCCTGATTGTATATCTGCCCATTTTTACCCTGCAGGGAATCGAAGGAAAAATGTTCAAGCCCATGGCCCAGACCGTGGCTTTTGCACTCCTGGGCGCTTTTCTGCTGTCGCTCACCTATATACCCATGATGAGTGCATTGCTGCTATCCCGAAAAATCAGCCATCAGCCAAACCGCTCTGAACGCTGGTTGAATGCGCTGAGTTTGAAATATAAAGGCTTGCTGGCCAAGATATTAAGATATCCGAAGATGGTTTTGGGAATCGTTTCTTTGCTTTTTGTACTGGCTGTATTTCTGCTATCCCGCATGGGTGGAGAATTTATTCCTGCCCTGGAAGAAGGTGATTTTGCCATTGACACCCGTGTGCTTACCGGCAGTAACCTGAATACCAGCATTGAATACACACAGAAGGCCTCCGCCCTGCTGCTGAAACAATATCCTGAAGTAGAAAAAGTAGTAACTAAAATCGGCAGCGGCGAAGTACCCACAGACCCCATGCCTATGGAAGCGGCTGATATGATGGTCATTCTGAAAGACAAAAAAGAATGGACCAGCGCAAAAACCTTCCCTGAGCTGGCGGAGAAAATGGGAAATACCCTGTCGGCAGTGCCCGGAATCACCACCGGCTTCCAATATCCTGTGCAGATGCGCTTCAACGAATTGATGACCGGCGCGCGACAGGATGTGGTATGCAAGATCTTCGGAGAAAACCTGGACACCCTTGCCGCCTACGCTGAAAAATTAGGCGCCTTAGTGCAAAGTGTTCAAGGCGCCGCCGACCTGTACGTGGAACCCATCACCGGCATGCCGCAACTGGTAGTGCGATATAAACGCGACATGCTGGCGCAGTACAACCTTGATATCGCAGGCCTGAACCGCATTGTACATGCGGCCTTTGCCGGACAGCAGGCGGGCATGGTCTATGAAGGGGAACGTCGCTTTGGCCTGGTAGTGCGTTTATCAGAAGAAGCCAGAAAAAATGCTGAAGACATAGGCAATCTGCTCATTCCCACCACATCAGGCAATCAAATACCGCTGAATCAGGTGGCCGATGTACAGATCATCAACGGACCGAACCAGATTCAGCGCGAAGATGCCAAGCGGCGCATCGTTGTGGGCTTTAACGTGCGCGGCCGGGATGTGCAGAGTATTGTGCAGGAGTTGCAACAAAAAGCCGAACGGCAGTTAAAACTCCCCTCCGGTTACTATACCACCTACGGCGGGGCATTCGAAAACCTGGAAGAAGCCAAACAGCGCCTCTCCATTGCGGTTCCCGTATCGTTGTTGCTCATCTTCATCCTGTTGTATTTTGCCTTT
>JAGWYC010000067.1 GCA_018969565.1 Bacteroidota bacterium
AACGACTTCACAACGTTCATCACCCCGCCGGGCTGAAGACTCCGTGTAAAGGTATCCGCACCCAGCAAACGATCGCCCGGAGTCAGATTACCGCTGGCATCATTATCAAAATGATAGCGCACAATCAGCGGATTTGAAGGTGAAATACGCACGCCGCTGTTGGAGATTCGGTAATTCATCTGCACCAGCTCAGAATCGTTGTGTACCTGTTTGCTGCTGATGCTTCCTAAAGAAAAACTAAGTTGCCCTTTGGAAAGGGGTGGCTGAATGGTAGTACTTCCGGTGATGACATTGATTTTACATTTTGAATTATCCTTCACACAAACCACTTCCTGACGAACCACCGATTGTCCATACAAATCAAAAGGCCCGCATCCGAAGTAGTAGCCATCTGTATTGTATTTAAAGGCAAACTCTATAGAATCACCCGGCCTCACACTGCTGGGCAATGACCATTCAACAGCCTGAGCACCATTTACATTTTTTATGCTGACCGACTTGGGTCCGTTGCGGATGTTCTTCAGAGAAGCTGTATCATACAGCATCCCTTTAGCAAAAAGCACCTGAAACTTGTCTTCCGTGGCCGTGGTATCCGGACCGAGTACCACCACACGCACCCGCATATTGGCCGGTTTCTCACAGGGCAGGATGGAATCGGACCAAAGTTTTACTTGGGTAAAATATGGTCTTTTCGCGTTTTTTATATCCAAAGGATAACTCACCACCGGAATGGCCGGTATGGGGTCGCCACAACGTAATTGGCCGGTGGCGTTTACCTTCAGGTAGCTGCCGGAGGCGTAATCGCAGGTGGTGCGCACCCTGAAGCTGATCAGGAGCTTGTTTTTAGACGTATCTGTTGTCCCCTTAAAGCCGGATGCCAAAAGGGAACTCAAGGCCGCAAGATCCCATTGGTAGGTGATGCCGCTCAGCAGTTTTGGCGTGGGGATACCGTTTGCAGATGATTTAAACGGATACCTGAGACTCACGGAGCCCGGAACCACCTCCATGCCTACGGGGAGGTTTATCTGGACCTTAGGACTGTAGGCGGTAGTTGCCTGCACATTTTCTAGTAAGATGCGGTAAGGTGTTTCAGCACAGAGGTCTGCAATGCTTATGGAATCTGTAAGCGTAAGTTGTAACCTGGTATTTTGCGGCTCGAGGTATAAAGTTGTTTGATCAGGTGAGCACTTATAGTCGGTGAACGACTGGGGGTACCCGGTGCAATTCCAGCCTGCATTGATGTTGATAGAGTCGCGTGCGCAACTGGTATAAACGGCGCGCACCTTGAAACGTCGGGTCTGGTTAATACCCAGAGCGCCGGCACGGTACATATTGTTCACCGGCTTGATAAGAGTATCACGCACGGCATCCCTGATTTCTACCACCCTGATACTGCCTCCGCTTGCCGGGCTCAGCCACACGTTCAGCGCTGCAAAACTTGAAGAAGGATTGGTATAGCGCACCTCCCACTCAGCAGTATCCTGATATGCATAAACCGTTGGGATGGTGGCCTGCAGAGAAAGCACCGGCTTGTTGAACTGAAGGAAATCATTGTAGGCCGGGGTTCTGGAATTCACCGTGTCATACCCCTTGCCCATATTTCCCAATCGCTCCATGATGAAATCGTAATGCACAGGCTGGGCCGCTGTGGATAGTTCACAGGAAGGCTGAATCAGCGCCTGGAAGTATCCGTAAAAACCGTCATCGCTGGGATACATGCGTCCACCGGAATCGGCATACAATTTCCCGATGTCAAATACGATGGGATAAATGGAACCTTTCGAAACCTGCAAGGTATCGTAACGCTCCAGCACACTGGCATTAGTTCCTGATGTTCGATACTGGCCTATTTGCCCGCGTATAAGACTCGCACCCGTAGGTAAATAAAGCCGTACCGCCTTCAACTTGCTCCATGAACGGTATTCAAAGGGGAAGTAATTTCCCCCTGCATAGTTGGAACAACAAGGACCTAAACTGAAATAGAAATATTGATTGATGTATAACTGATTGCAAGAAGTCGCCGCATAAGTTCCCGGTGCCCAGTTCAGGTAATATGAACCCGTGAGCATCATAATCCCTGAAAAGCTGTCGCACTGAAAGGACTGGCTGGCGTTGGGATTCGGTACAGAACCGAAATAGAAGCGGTTGTCGAAGCGGGCGGGGTAAACCGCATTTCCGATGTTCTGGCCAACACGGTACTTTACGACTAATTTAATACTGTCGTTATTGCTGTACAGGTAAGTGGATGAAAGACAGCCTCCGGCATAAATACTGTCAATGGTGAAATCAAACCGGAAGGTAGCGTTGAGGCCGCTGACAGATTTTTTCCAGCGCACTTTATTGCAGTTGCCGGAAATTTTACTTTTCCCCTTATACACTTCCAGTTGGGCACTTACCACATCCAGGCAACTTCCATAAGCCACCACAGATTCAGCATAGGCAAAGCGCCATAAGAAAGTAGATCCATTGCGCTGGGCCTTTCCGTAAAATACAGACGTAATGGTATCGCCATACATGGCCCGTTCCGCGCGGATTTTTGTTTTGTCAATAGTTCCGGTTCCATCCGGCTTCCCGTTGTTGTCGTTATCCGGAAGCCCGTAGCTGGTTCTTTCAACAGAAAAGTTCCTAAATAACATCCCGCCATTGCAGGCACTGCCACAATGCAGACGCACCTGAGTGGTGGTACAGAAATTTCGCAGCCATAGATCCGGATGACAGGAAACATTGGGATTGTACATAAATGTAACCCCTACATATTTCGTGCTGTTGCCACTAGCCTTGGAACAATCCGCTTTCAGGTAAAACAACAACTCACTGTTATTTAGTGAGAAGGGCACCGGCTGTTTGAAAAATGCCCTGACAGTATCTCCGTATTGCCTGATGGAATCCGGTTTCCATGTTGCCGTAAGGTTCGCATTTTCAAAATACAATTCATTCGCACTCAGGCTGTGTGTTAAACCGGCGGGAAGTACCAGTTCTACCCTGTAACTCGCTGAACTATGCGTCACCAGAAAACTGTTGCTGGAAATGAGGTAGCGAAAAAGTTTGGTTTCAGTTTTAACAATATCTGTGGGCGTAAATGCCGACATGCCGCTACCCGACCAGGTGGGCACATAGCCATAAGTCCAGCTTCCGGGAACACTGCGTTTGCATTGATCGGTATGCACGGTGCGGTATTGCCAGCCCATGCTCCAGAATGCCACATTGCAGGCTGTTGGAATGCAGGTGTACATGTCCCAGTCCAGATAAATGGTATCACCCGGCTTCAGCGTTCCCGCATTGATTCGGAACATGCCCGGCTGCGGAGGGCCAAAACAATTTATCGTTGCGGACAAGCTGTTCAGCCTTATGGAATCAATTTTTGGCTTGAAAGGTTTCCCTTTATAACCCAATCGCACCCAAACACTGGCGGTATCAATCCTGCTGTATAAGCCGTTTACAAATCCGCTTCCGTTGCTTTGCGCTATTTCGATATAAACATCGGTGGCAGCCATCTGACCGCGGTTAAACACACGCAGTTGTTGTTTGCTGGCACTTTTTCCGTCGTAACAGGTGTTTAAATTTCCTGTAGCAAGAACAGCAATATTGGGGGCTCTTGCATCCAGCGTAACAGCGCCGTTGCTCTTCACCACCTGACAATTCAAACCGTCACAGCCCCAAGTCATTTCAACCGAAGTGGACAGTTTACTGCACCCTAAAATCAGCAGGCTGTCTGCGAAAACGATACTCTCGTTCTGCTCCAGCAAGGTATCTTTATCACCTACAGCCTGAATCTGGGCTTTGCCAAAAAGCGTAATGACCGTGTCGCCCCTGAACGTATTGATGCCGTTCCGCACGCCATAAGTCCGCACATCACTACCGTTGATGCGCACAATTTTCAAAGCGGTCATGGGTCCTTTGCCGTAATTGGTGAGCGTAAAAGTTCTCACAAATCGGTCGCCTACATTCCCACTAAAGGTTTGGTTCACAATACTTGCAAATCCCGGCGAAGGCAGATTCACTGAAAATGTAACCGAGGAAGCCGCATCGTAACTCCCCAGATAATCTACCCTAGCCTGAATAGCCGGAACTCCGCTCGCATTCAGATACGTTAATAGGTCGCAGTTGGCGCGCAGTTGATATCGGAAGGTGAAGCGCTGCCCGATACTCATGGTTGGCCCGCTGAACACAGGCTTGTTCAGGTTGCTTATATTGGATTCGGTAACACCCGTGCCGCTGAACGAACCGGGAATATAAAAAACACCCGGGGGCAGACTCAGCGTTACTTTAACATTGCTGATGGTACTGGAACTGATGTTAAAAACTGTTACACGCGCCGTATCGTTGCCGGCACAAATATTCAGGTTACGAGGAATACCCGCACTGATGCTGAGCTTATTGCCCTGAGCAATTGACTGATGCGCAGAAAAAAAGAACCCTGCAAGCAGCCATAATTTATAGGCTAAGCGCCCTACCACAAGTTCAAATTTAGGATTTTCTAAGGAAAAAGGTCAACTGGAACGGGGGCGCTACCTTTGCAGTTATATTATGAACAGGATTGTAGCCATAGTAGGCCGACCGAATGTTGGAAAGAGTACCCTGTTCAACAGGCTTACCGGCGAACGTAAGGCAATTGTAGATGACGTAAGCGGCGTAACCCGAGACCGCCATTACGGAGAAAGCGACTGGAACGGAACCTCCTTTATGGTGGTGGACACCGGGGGCTTTGTTCCTGAAAGTGAAGATGTGTTTGAAAAAGCCATTCGCGATCAGGTGCATATTGCCATAGAAGAATCGGCAGTATTGTTGTTTGTGGTAGATGTGACGACCGATATCCATCCCCTGGACGAAGAATTTGCCAACGTGTTGCGCCGATCCGGAAAGCCGGTACTCATGGTGGTCAATAAGGTGGACAGCCCTAAAATTGCCCCGCAGGCGGCGCAATTTTTCGGACTTGGTTTTAAAGAAGTGTTCGATATTTCCGCCATCACCGGCAGCGGCACCGGTGAATTACTCGACCGACTGGTGGAACTCATTAAGGCTGATGAAGCGGAAGAACTTCCCCCGGCTGAAGAGCTGCTGAACATCCCCAGAATTGCGGTTGTAGGGCGCCCCAATGTGGGTAAATCCTCCTTTGTGAACGCGCTCATCGGACAGGACCGCAACATCGTTACCAATATCGCCGGTACCACCCGCGATAGCATCCACACGCACTATAAAGCCTATGGAAAAGACCTGCTGCTGGTGGATACCGCCGGTATCAGGAAGAAAAGCAAGGTGCAGGAAAACATCGAATTCTATTCAGTGATGCGCTCACTGCGCGCGCTGGAAGAGGCCGATGTGGTGGTACTCATGCTCGATGCCACCCAAGGCCCCGAAGCTCAGGACCTGAACTTGTTCTGGCTTGCCCACCGCAATGGTAAAGGCATTGTAATTCTGGTAAACAAATGGGACCTGATTGAAAAAGAAACCAATACCATGAAGGACTACCAGGAAGATATCCGCGAAAAACTGGAACCCTTCACCGATGTGCCTATTGTATTTATTTCCGCAGAAAATAAACAGCGTATTTATCAGGCATTGGAGGAAGTGATGCACGTTTACGAGAATATGCAAAGGCGCATCTCTACCCGGGTGCTGAACGATTTCCTGCTTCCGGTAGTGGAACATTATCCGCCGCCCAGCCGTAAAGGAAAATTTGTGAAAATTAAATATGTAACCCAACTGCGAAGCAAGCGCGTGGCCTTTGCCCTGTTCTGCAACCTGCCGCAGTATGTGGCTGATTCCTATAAGCGCTACCTGGAAAATAAACTCCGTGAAGAGTTCGATTTCACCGGTGTGCCCATCAGCCTGTTCTTCAGAGAGAAATAAACCCTGAAACCCAAAGGCCGCTCAGCCTCAGCTTAGGTCGGGCGGCTCCGGGCTTTGCGGATGTTCTGCCAGGAATAGTTCCATGAACAGTACATCATGCCAGGCCCCATGCTTAAATCCTGATTTTCTCAAAACACCTGCTGTTTCAAATCCAAGATGCTCATGCAGGGCCACGCTCTGCGGATTGGGCAAGGTGATGACGGCATACACATTGATAAGGCTCCGAAGACGCAATTCCTGAAACAGGTGTTTGTACAATCGCGTCGCCAGTCCTCTGCGGCGAACGTCGGGGTGCACATATACCGAACATTCACAACACCACTGATAGGCAGCGCGTTCCCTGAAGCGCATGGCATAGGCATAGCCCAGCACTTGTGAACCTGAAGTGGCCACCAGCCAAGGATAATGCGCCGTAACTGACTTAAACCTTTCCTCGAACACAGGCAGCTCAGGCACCTCATATTCAAAGGTTATAGCAGTTTCTCTTACAAAGGGGGCATAGATATCCAGAATGCCGGGGACATCGGTTAACAGGGCGGGCCTTATTTCGATGGATGTATTTAGTTCCATGCGCGCATCAGAAAATCATTCATGGATTTGCCCGCCCGGTAGGCCTTCATCAGAAAAGAAACACAATCCGCATCTATCAAGGCCTCCGGTTCAAATTCATAGGCATAATACCATTGTTTACGGGCAATCAGAGGCTCCTGTTCTACAGCCCTGGCTAAATCAGCAGGTAAACGCTTCTGCTCCTCACCCTGAACATGACCAAAATACTTCTTGAATGAAGGTGCCTTTAACAGACTTTGTAACTCATGGGAATTCGCTGCGAGATGGCGGCGGATGCGGTCCACGGTGATTGCATCAGGATTATAAATACCCATGTACACGGCGCATTGCTCTACGCCAATCTGGAAATAAAATCCCGGGTGCATCATATCCTTTTTTCCCTGCGGGGAAAAGGCTGCCGCCATGTGCAACTTGTAGGGTTCTTTGTTTTTAGAGAAGCGTATGTCGCGGTTGATGCGGAAAATCAGGTCAGATGTTTTTTGTTCAGTATAAGGTTCACCCAACTGTTCCTGCATGGCCGCTACCAGGGCGTGAAAAGGCTGTTTCACCCAAAGTTCATAGTCAGACCGGTGCTCATCAAACCAGGATTTGCGGTTATGCTGAGCCAGGCCGATAAAAAACTCGAAGAAATTGGCGCTGATGAAGTGCGTCATCACTGCCAAAGATAATTACTTCCTGCTTTGGCGCTTCAGTTGTTCTACCAGACCGCTTTGAGCCACCGATTCATTTTGAACGTGCAGGTAATCGCCGCCTCCGGCAATCGCTACCTGTTGCAAAAACTCAAGAGGCTTGATGGCGTTGCCAAAACCGATGGTACTCAGCATGATACCCTTGTTGCGATAATCGGCAACCAGTTTCAGTAAATCATCATTGCTCATGGTACCGGCAGTAAAGACCCCGTCGGTGGCCACAATTACCTGATTATTACCGCCTTCGATTTTCTCTTTCAGCGCGGTGGCATAAGCAAGACGAATGGCAGCGGCCCCATTGGTTCCTCCGGCCGGCGCCAGTTGCTCAATCAAACGAAGCAGGCTATCGGGTTTTTGAATCCAGGTGGGTGAAAAAATCATAGAGGCGGTACCGGCCATGGTGATGAGTGTTACTTTGTCCATGGGACGAAGCGCCTGAGCCATTCTGCTCATCGCACTTTTCAGGAAAACAAGCTTGTCTTCCTTTTTCATGGAATAGCTCACATCCAGCACCATCACAATGTTGTTGGCATTGTAGAGCCTTGGGTCGAGTTTTAGCGGCGATTCCTGAATACTGTCGCGCCTTGGTCTGGACTCAACAGGCGCAGGCACTTCGGTTTTTTGGGGTAATTCTTCGCGGATGACCACCGGTTCGGTTTCCACCGGCGGCGGGCTTACGACTACCTGAGACTCTTCCAACGGATCCAGGTAAACCACCATCAACTTGCGGAAAGCTTCCAGCGTTACTGCTGCATAGTAATCAGCAAAACCCTGCTTGCGCACATCCACCATATACTGACCCGGAGGAATAAGCATTTCATAGGTATAACCGCTGCGCTCCAGATTTACCCGTTTGCCCGATTTATAATGTACCTGTATGTGTTCCGGTTGCAGTATGGCATCTGTTCTGCTGTTGCGCACCTCAATGGTAAACACCTTGCTGATATCATCACTGCCCGCAGGGCCCGTATTAACCGTAGGACAGCGCAACTGGGCATCCGGGTCAAATCCTTTAATCCAGCCCTTCACCTGAAACACAATGGGCTCGCTCCTCAAGTTAACATAAACAGGAACTTCCCGGTTGAAAGGACCTTTAACCCTGGCGTAATAAACAATCGAAACTGTGCCGGTTTCACCCGGTTCAAGGCTCTTTGATGAAAAGGTAACCCGATAATCTTCGTTGTAGAAAACAGGCAGAAAAACAAGCGGCTTCATGCCTGCATTCCTGATCTGGAAACGTGCTGTGTCATTTTTCCAGAAGTTGACTGCTCCGAAATCCCACATGTTCTTGTCAATGGAAATCTGCTGCGCATGCGCTATTGGTATGAACAGAATCCATAAACTAAAAAACCGGAGCAGCATCTTGATACGCATTTCTTCAGGCGAGCATGGACAAAAACCAGACCGATATTACTTCAACGTTCACGCCTCGTATCCAATTGCACAGCCAGTGATTCGAAATCCTGCCAACTCAGTTGTTCTGCACGTTGACGCGCCAGCGTATCCGGCAAATCCAGCGCAAGTCCTTTGAGGGCATTGGATAAGGTTTTACGTCGCTGATTGAATGCGGTTTTCACGGTCAGTTTCAGAGATTCCCAGGAGCAGCGCGGAAAATCAGTCTCTTTTCTCTCGCAGGAAATCACTCCTGATTTCACTTTAGGTGGCGGATTGAAGGAACCCTCATGCACCGTAAAATCGTAATGTGTATGGTAATAAGCCTGAAGCAGAACCGACAGAATCCCATACTCTTTAGAACCGGGAGGCGCACAAAGTCGTCTGGCTACCTCCCTTTGGAACATTCCGCCAAACCACTGCACCTGAGTTCTGTGTTCCAGCACCTTGAACACAATCTGGCTGCTGATGTTGTAGGGAAAGTTCCCAACCACTGCAGCGTGACCCGAATTGCCCAAAATAGGATTCAGGTCTTCCTGCAACATATCTGCTTCTACCAGTTGAAAATCGCTTCGGTAGGGTACAGATTGCAACCACTTTACAGATTCCTTGTCTAATTCAACACACCACAAACGCTCTTTGAATCTGCTTGCCAGGAACTGTGTAAGCATGCCGGTTCCCGGTCCAATTTCCAGCACACGATCACAGGAAACCGGCACCAGTGCTGCAATATCCGATGCTATAGCATCAGAATTAAGAAAGTGCTGTCCAAGATGTTTCTTGGGTTTTACCCTGTTCACGACTTCTAATTAGGCAAAGGTGTTGTTTTGGTATGGAAATTGTATTTCTTTGAACGAAAAA
>JAGWYC010000068.1 GCA_018969565.1 Bacteroidota bacterium
GCCATGTTCGTGGCAATGGTTACAGTTCCCGGAGTGCCTGCTTCCGCCACAATTTCTGCTTCACGCTGGTGCTGCTTGGCGTTCAGCACGTTGTGCCTGATGTTGCGCAGCTTGAGCATGCGGCTGAGCAGTTCACTCACTTCTACGGAAGTAGTACCTACCAGCACGGGTCTTCCCTCTTCCACCAACTTCACCACATTGTCAATCACGGCATTGAACTTCACCCTGCGTGTTTTGTACACGAAGTCGTCCATATCCTTACGGATGGCGGGTTTGTTGGTGGGTATCACCATCACATCCAGCTTGTAGATATCCCAGAGTTCCTGGGCTTCCGTTTCTGCTGTACCGGTCATACCGGCCAGCTTGTGGTACATGCGGAAATAGTTTTGCAGCGTGATGGTGGCATAGGTCTGCGTGGCCGCTTCCACCTTCACGTTTTCTTTGGCTTCGATGGCCTGATGCAGTCCGTCGCTGTAACGGCGGCCTTCCAGGATACGGCCGGTCTGCTCATCAACAATTTTCACTTTGCCGTCCTGGATGATGTAATCCACGTCGCGCTCGAAGATGGTATAAGCCTTCAGCAACTGACTTACTGAGTGAATGCGGTCACTCTTCACGGCGAAGTCGCGCATCAGTTCATCCTTGCGGCGGCGTTTTTCATCATCGGAGGCGGCGGTGCGTTCTATTTCAGCGATTTCACTGCCGATGTCGGGCATCAGGAAGAACTGACGGTCTTCCCCGGATTCGGTAATCAGCTCGATGCCTTTTTCCGTGAGTTCAACGGTATTGTTCTTTTCGTCAATCACGAAATACAGTTCCGCGTCCACCTTGGGCATTTCCTTCTGCTGATCCTGCAGGTAATAGCTTTCCGTTTTATGCAGCACGGAGTGAATTCCTGATTCGCCCAGATATTTAATCAGCGCCTTGGTTTTGGGCAGGCCGCGATGGGCGCGCAGCAGGAACATCCCGCCGTCCTTTTCGCCTGTTTTGCCTTCGGCAATCAGCTTCTTCGCTTCGTTCAGGGCGAAGTTCACATATTTCTTCTGGGCCTCTACCACACGCTGGATGCGGGGCTTGAGGGCCACAAACTCCTGGTCATCACCCTTGGGTGTGGGGCCGGAGATAATCAAAGGCGTACGTGCATCATCAATCAATACCGAATCCACTTCGTCCACCATGGCATAATGGTGTTTGCGCTGCACGAGGTCTTCGGGGCTGCGCGACATATTGTCCCTCAGGTAGTCGAAGCCGAATTCGTTGTTGGTACCGTAAGTGATGTCAGCCTCGTAAGCTTTTCTTCTTTGGGGAGAATTGGGCTGGTGCAGGTCAATGCAATCCACGCTCAAGCCCAGGAATTCGAAGAGCGGTCCGTTCCATTCGCTGTCACGACGGGCCAGGTAATCGTTCACGGTCACGATATGCACGCCGCGTTTGCCGAGGGCATTCAGGTATGCGGGCAGCGTGGACACCAGGGTTTTACCTTCACCGGTGGCCATTTCGGCAATTTTTCCTTTGTGCAGGGCAATC
The DNA here is from genome assembly GCA_018969565.1 of Bacteroidota bacterium. Taxonomy (GTDB): domain Bacteria; phylum Bacteroidota; class Bacteroidia; order NS11-12g; family UBA955; genus REEB481. The sequence goes on from JAGWYC010000068.1 coordinate 1,528, forward strand.
CCGCCGATGAGCTGTACATCGTAGTGTACCATGTTCCAGCGGATTTTTCCGCCTGCCGCCATCCATTCATTGCTGTAGAAAGCCTTATCGCCTTCGATACGCACATGGCTTTTCCTGGCGGCTACGGCGCGGTCGTGTTCGGTAGCCTGTACTTCCAGCGTCCCGATTTCGGTGTAGCGACGGGCGGCTTCTTTCACCACGGCAAAGGCTTCAGGAAGGATCTCTTCCAGAGCTTTTTCCAGTTCCTTGTCGCGGTCTTTTTCCAATTCATCCAGCTTGCTGAACAGGATGTCGCGCTCTTCCACTTCTGCTTCCGGCGTAGCTTCGAGTTCAGCACGCACGGAGGCTATTTCTTCATCCACACCTGCCAGTTGCAGGTTGATGCGGTCCACGAATTCATTGGTTTTGTTGCGCAGCTCATCATTGTCGAGCGACTGATAGGCCTGAAACCATTCATTGATGGCCTGCACCAGCGGCTGCACTTCCTTTACATCGCGATCTGATTTGTTGCCAAACAGTTTGCCCAGACCTTTTACGAGAGATTCAAACATGACGATAATGCGCAAAAATACGAATGTGGGGCCGCCTATTCCAAAAAGCGGCGTGGGAAAGAAACGAAGCTCGGAAATTTGATGGGGAAAGGATGATACCCGCGCCTGATTACGTAATATGATGGCTTGGATTAACTTTGCCTGAACACGAACAGATATTCAATGAGACAAATGGATACCATGCCCTGAGTATTTATTGATTATTCAATCGCCCCATAAACCATGAGCCAGGAGGATATACGCTGGGAACAGCGTCTTCAGAATTACAATAAAGCACTGGGCCACCTGTCGCAGGCGCTGCATATTGAGGCACCCGACATGGTGCAAAAAGCGGGCATTATCCAATTTTTTGAAATGAGTTTTGAATTGGGATGGAATCTGCTCAAGGATTTTATGGAGGCCCAGGGTTTACAGGATGTGAAATCACCGCGCTCCGCACTGAAAAAGGCTTATGAAAGCGGTTTAATAAGTCATGGTCATGTATGGATGGAGCTTTTGGCAGACCGCAATCTGAGTTCCCACACTTACGACGAACAAAAGGCCACGGAACTGGAAGGCTTAATTCGCCGGAAGTATTTTCCGCTGCTGGAAGCCTTGCAGCGTGACTTCAATGCCAAAACCTCATGAACAACGAATTCGGGCTTATTCCCAAAGACCTTACGGATATCTGTGCGGTGCTGGCGAAATATCCGGAAGTGAAAGAAGGTATTCTGTTCGGCAGTCGTGCGAAGGGCAATTACCGAACCGGCAGCGACGTGGACCTGGCGCTGAAAGGGGAAGACCTCAGCAGCAGGATTGTGGCCGATATCGCCGATGAACTGAACGAGGAAACCCTGATGCCCTACCGCTTTGACGTGCTGAACTACCACCGGATTGAAACGCCCTCTCTGCGGGCGCATATTGACCGGGTGGGGAAATGTATTTACACGGCTGATGCAAAAGAGGTAATGCGTTGAGCCCCGCAACGCCTCACGGCGCATACACCGGCTTCTGTCGGGTTACAGCGCTTTGGCTGAAGTAGTAGCGCAGGTCGTTGAAGCCGTAGCGGAATAAAATCTTGCCCTGATGCTTCATGGGTGGATTGCATACGATACTGCCGGCGCTTCCCTCAAAACCCGGAGTGCCCGGCTCGGCGGTGGATGTATAGAGGTGCAGGGTCAGGCGGATCACATCGCCTTTGGCGGCTTTCCCGGTCCATTCCTTGCCGTCTTCCCGGTCAAGAAACAGCCGATCGGCTTTACCACCGGCCCAGGCCGAATCCGCTAAAAAAGATGTGGCCTTTTTGAATTTCATGGTTAATGTCCAGGTTTCTACGACCGGGGAACCTTGTACACCGGGAAACTGGGTAATCATTGTGGCTTCCTGCACGTTGAAGGTAGCGGAACGGGTAAACATTTGTGCGTGCAGGCTGTGGTTCATCCCCAAGCTGCCCAGCAGCAGACAGAAACTGTATTTTATCACGGTATTCATGGCTTTATCTTGGTTTTTCAGAAATGATGTTCTTGTTGATGTGGTAAATGCGGCTGAAACCGCCTGGGCCGGAAAGCTGCATCATATAAGGCCCGGGATGCTCCAGAGGCGCCACCCGGAATACCCCTGTCTGCCTTGCCGCTAGGTTCATGCTGCCCACAGCGACGGGCTTCTTTGTATTGCCCCTGCTGAACAAGGCATAGCGGAAATTCCCTTCACTCCCGGCATATACCCGAATGAACAGATGGTCCTGAAGGATGGTCTCCGGAATTTCACTGAGTAATTGTGTCACATCTGCCCGGAAATAGGGATTGCTGCCCAGCAGGCTCAGGGCGCTGAAGAAATCCGGGATTCCATGTCCCTGCTGCGGGTCGGTGTAGCTGCCGCGGTGGGCGCTGCCAATGATGGCTTCGCGCAACGTCACGGCATCCATACGCGGCACAGATTGCCAGAGACAGGCGGCCAGTCCGCTGAGCAGCGGCGTGGCGTAGCTGGTACCGGATCCTTCGGTGAAATCGCAGCTGGCTTGCACCAGCGGAATATCCACGCCCGGGGCGGCCACTTCAGGCTTCAATCGTCCATCGGCGCTGGGGCCGTACCCACTGAAGGAAGCGCTGTTGCCATCCGCGTCGGTGGCGCCCACGCTCAGGATGTCCGGGGCGTCGGCGGGTGCGGAGATGCGTTCCCAATAGCCATCGCCCTCATTGCCGGCGGCGTTCAGCACCAGCATCCCGCGTGAAGCCGCCATGCGCGCAGCCTTGCTGATCAGGGCGGTCTTCCCGTCCAGGTCTTCCCGGTGCAGGCCGAAGCGGTTTGGGTCGTCGAAAGAAGTGTAGCCCAGGGAGCTGTTGATGATATCGGCGCCCATACTGTCGGCAAATTCCGCGGCGCTGAGCCAGTAAAAGGTTTCCACAGGCCACTCGGAGTCGGCATCTTCGGTGCGCAGCAGCAGGTAGGATGCCTCAGGGGCACTGCCTTTGAGCATATCGGGCAGGTTTGCGGCCATGCAGCCCAGCACCCGCGTACCGTGGTCGCTATAGCCATACACCCATTCGCGGTTGTTCACAAAATCACGGGTGGCCAGGATGCGTCCGGCGGCGCGGAGGCTGTCGAAGGCCGCAATTCGGTCCACCCCGGGAAATCCGGCATCCAGCACGGCGATGAGCATACCTTTACCCCGGAAGCCCAGGTCGTGGAGGCGTATGCCGTTCATGGCCTTCAGTGACTCATAGCTCATGCCATAACCGCGGGTAGCCAATTGCAGCAGGGGCTGATTGCGCAGACGAGTCAGCGATTCAGGTTCAGAGGCGTTCGTCCAACCCGGAGCTGTCTCGAAGGCGCTGTCGGTTAAAGACCTCTGTGGTATTGCCGGGCCCATATCCTGCACACCAATCACAAAAGGGAGTGATGCGATGCGGTTGAAGCTGTTGCTGTCGCGTACTTCTGCCAACAGGGCATTCATCCAGCGACTCCTGCCGCGAATCCGTACGCCGCTGAGCGCGGCCACCTGCTGCATATAATTTTCATTCAAGGGCCAATCGAGGCTGTCGGCGACAATTCCCTGTAACAATCTGCGCCGGGCCGCTGCCGGGCTGAACAACACCACATCGTCAGACGGTCGCGGCTTGTCTTTCAGCAGGAGCATCACATTGCGCGGACCTGCTTCTTCCTGAAAAACCTGCGCAACCTGCGCCGGCAGTATGTTTCGGAAGAAGCAAAACTGTAACAGTATGAAAGATATGGCCCTGAAATGCCTCATTGTGATGATGTTGCAAGGTAATACCTTGGGAAGGAATGAGGTAAACGTATGACAAAACACTTTTCATTCTGAACTCTTTATCATCCTGAGCCCTATGTCATCCTAAACCCTGTGTCATCCTGAGCCCTGTCGAAGGACGGCCCTCTCTGTTATCCTCAGCCTAATGAAACGAGCTCTAGGGAGGGAGAAATGGTGGTTCCCCGCCGCTCGCCTCACGTCATAGTGAGTTTATCGAACTACGCGCGGGGCAAGCTGTGGTTCCCCGCCGCTCGCTTCACGTCGTAGTGAGTTTATCGAACTACGCGCGGGGCAAGCTGTGGTTCGACAGGCTCACCATGACAGGCTCACCATGACAGCACCCCCCTCAGCTCATTGCTAACGCAACTCGGTGGGGGCAGGCACCATGACAGATGTGTTTTCCACTTCGCGACTCCGTACTAAGGATAAAACCCCTTCAGTCGGATATACACTTCTACCCCATCGGCCACGCGGTTGCCCGGCTGTTTGATCAGGCTTACATATTCTCGGTACATCAGACCCAGTCCTTTTCCATACCATTCGTGCTCGGAGATGCGATACAGGAAATTACTGTCGGCCTGTCGGTTGACCAGAACACCGCGTTCCGCTTTAAGCAGTCCATTGCTGTAATCGCTGCGGATAGCTCCATAGCTGAAGTTCGCGGGGGCCTGGCTGTTAAGCGCATTTCCGTTCCAGATGCGCTTTTCGCGCATGGGGTAACTCAACACAATGGTGCGCAGGTTGTCTTCCCACCATTCGGCATGGGTGCTGCGGTTCTGGACAGAGAATACTTTATTCATGCGCCAGGTTTTTCCGGTATCGTAGGAAACGCTGCGTTCGATGCGCAAACTCCGGCTTCCGTCGTTATTGGCAATCCAGGATTCGGCAAACTCGCGGAACAGGATTTTGCGGTATTGCACCGAGTCGGCCTGGCTGCTGTGGATGAAGGAATCCACCTCGTAAATGCGCACCTGGCCGGAATCATAGGCAAAGTATTCAGGGCCGCTGAACACAGGATTTTCTTCCACGCGATCTTCACAGGAACTGAACCAAAGCAGTCCGCCCATCGCACAGAACATTCCAAAAATCCGCCCGGTCATCAGGGCAAAATTACGCAGCAGGCTCCGATTCCCTTTGTACCTTTGTGCCATGCCTTTGATTTTGGACGGAAAAGCAGCCGCAGCAGCGATACGTGAGCGTTTGCAGCAGGAAGTTCAGATGCTTGCCGGACAAGGACACAGGCCGCCCCATCTGGCTGCCATACTGGTGGGCAATGACGGCGCCAGCGAAACCTATGTGTTCGCCAAGAAGAAGGCTTGCGATGCGGCGGGTTTCTTCAGCAGCGTCATCCGCCTGCCGGAAGAGATCAGCGAAGAGGCCCTGCTCGCAGAAATTCATTCCATCAACCACAATCCCGACATTGACGGGCTGATTGTGCAACTGCCCCTCCCTGCCCATATCAGCGAGCAGGCCGTGATGGACGCCATTACTCCGGAGAAAGATGTGGATGGTTTCCACGACCGTAACATCGGCAAGCTGGCTAAGGGCAACCCGGATTTCATACCGGCAACACCCTTGGGCATCCTGTTGCTGTTGCAGCACTACGGCATTGATCCGGAAGGAAAACACTGCGTGGTTCTGGGCCGCAGCAACATTGTGGGAAGACCCCTGAGCATCCTGCTGTCGCTGCCGGGCAAAAACGGCAATGCCACGGTAACGCTTTGCCACAGTAAAACACAAAACCTTTACAGGCATACAAAAAACGCCGATATACTGATTGCCGCGCTGGGCCGTCCGCGCTTTGTGGGTGCCGACATGGTAAAACCCGGCGTGGTGATGGTAGATGTAGGTATCACCCGTGTGGACGCCCCGGAACTGAAATCAGGCTACCGCCTGCACGGCGACGTGGATTTCGAAGCCGTATCGCCTCTTTGTGAAGCCATAACACCGGTTCCAGGCGGCGTTGGCCCGATGACCATTGCCGGCCTGTTGATGAATACCATGAAGGCGCGCAGGCTGCAACTGCAACTCCAGTCTCATATCGCCTGAAGCATGAGTCATTTTCCGCCGGCATCCCTACCCCTAATGGAGCAGTTCTACACGCTGCAGGGCGAAGGCGCGTACAGTGGACAGGCAGCCTATTTCATCCGTTTGGCAGGCTGTGACGTGGGTTGTGTATGGTGTGATGTGAAGGAAAGTTGGGATGCGGAAAAGCATCCACGGGTTTCGGTGGAAGCTATTGTGGAAGCTGCCGCGGCACATCCGGCGCGCCTCGCTGTGATTACCGGAGGCGAACCCGCCATGTACGACCTGAATCCGCTGTGTGATGCCCTGCACCGACTGGGCTTCCGCGTGCATATTGAAACCTCAGGTGCCTATCCCCTGCTGGGTACTTTCGACTGGATTACGGTTTCACCGAAGAAATTCAAGCAGCCCCTGCCCTCGGTATGTGCCCGCGCAGATGAACTGAAAATCATCGTATTCAACAAAAGCGACTTTGACTGGGCGGAACAGCATGCCGCGCATTGCAGGGAATCCTGTCTCCTGCTCTTGCAGCCGGAATGGGACAAATCCGAGGCGATGACGCCCCTGATCATTGACTACGTGAAGCAACATCCACGCTGGCGGATATCGCTGCAAACGCATAAGTGGATGGAGATTCCGTAAATAAGTGGTAAGTGGTAAGTGGTAAGTGGTAAGTGATGGAAATAAGTTGACCGTTTTAATCGAGCGATATGTTATCAATCCCGTAGGGATGACATATCGGTAGCGGTAAGTGATGGAAATAAGTTGACCGTTATAATCGAGCGATATGTTATCAATCCCCCCTGTCGTTCATTGCATTCACTTACGGGGGGATGACATATCGGTAGCGGTAGGTGCCTGAAGAAGTTTGACGGTTTTAATCTAGGGTAATAGCCATGGGTTGCGACCTGGCATTAGGGTTGGGAAACCGTCGCTGCCTCGTGGGAACGGGTACTCCGGACATTTACTAAACCCGGTCCGTCGTGGCAGGACGGTATATTGGTAAAAACCGCATGGCCACAAACAAATAGAGCTCCCCGGGTGCGGCAAAGTATGGTAATAATCACTGAACTGATAAGAGCGCAAGTTGAAATTATGGAACGTTGCAGACAAATAGCATGACTCCTTAGCGCTTATTTGGATAGCGCATTCCATCAATTTAAGTTATGGATTTTCAAAAACGGTATATACCTTTGATATATACTATTCTTTATGAAATCCATTCTGCTTAAAATCGATGATGAGATTTTTCAGGAAACAGAACAACTGTTGATGAAAATCAAGAAACCAAGAAATCGCTACATCAAGGAGGCTCTGGCCACATATAATAAAATCAAGCGCAAGGAATTGCTCGCTGCGCAGTTAGAATCAGAATCGCGGCTGGTTGCTGAAAACTCTTTGCATGTACTTGAAGATTTTGAACATACGGCTGCAGATGATGGTGCGGAAGTTTGAAATCTGGCTGGCCGATCTCAACCCCAGGACAGAAACGGAGATCGGTAAGGTACGTCCTGTATTGATTGTGCAAAGCGATTTACTCAATAAAGTTCATCCTTCGACGCTTATTTGTCCTATAACCAGCCAGGTAAAGATCCAAAGCAAGATCTTGCGTGTACACATACCCAAAGGAACAGCACAGG
>JAGWYC010000069.1 GCA_018969565.1 Bacteroidota bacterium
CAGTTGCCTTCTGAAATCAAGAAATTTCACCTGCCTTTCGGCTTCAGTAAGCCTGAAAAATCCCTGCTTTACGAGATAATCCAGCAGGGAAGGCGTCACGAATGGGTATGCCTGCTGAAATAGTTCAGGATCACTGCAGGCTGCGGTCTGGTATTCAAAATCGCGCTGTGTGGTAAAATTTGCAATAGCCAATTGCGCATCGCCTTTATGGTGCAAACGGAAATGCTGGCTGCAGGTATCGGATCCGGCTTCATAGAATAACACATTGCTGTGTCGGCCCCAGCATTTGAAAACCAGTTGGGAATAATCGCTGAATTCAATGCGAAAGCTGCGGTCATAGCCGCTGTCGTGCACGGCTGATACCTGTTTCCCAATCGCGTCTCTGAATTGATTGATGGTGTTCTTGCCGGAATTTCCGCCTTGTTCGGGTATGCTGATGAACAATTGACCGTCTGCCCAGTTCAGCTTCAGGTTACATTGATTCCCCCGGGATTCAAATTCCAGGAGCAGCTCGTCTTTACCGGTGCTGAATGCTTCCGTCAGGAAATACCCGGGCAGCTTTTCAGACAGAAACCGTGCAATGGCCCGCACCGTAAAACTGCTCTGGTAATGATCCATGCCACAAATATCAGCATAGCTTTCAGGCTTTGGTGATATTCGTACTCAGCGCAGCAGTTGTACCAGTCCGCTTTGTACCTGTCTGTACGTTTTGCGGCCTTTGTAATGCAAGGAGTAGGCGTAACAGCCTGTAGGACATTCTTTGCCCATGAATGTGCCGTCCCAGCCCTGATTTGGGTCTGTGCTGCTAAACACCTTTCCTCCCCAGCGGTCATAGATATCAAGCTGATATTCGCGTGCACCGGTGACAGAGGGAAGGAATACTTCATTTAAGCCATTCTTATTTGGGGTATAGGCATTGGGTATGTAGAGAAGTACCGTATCGGTTACGCAAATCATCAGTTCCGCAGAATCAGCGCAACCGCCATTATTTCGAATCATCAGCCGAACCCGGTAGTGGTTTGTATCTGTCTGATATACGTGGGAAGGATTATTGCCGGGTATGTAGGGTTCGCTGTTGCCATCGCCGAAATACCAGGTTCCGCCGGTTCCACCGCTGCTCATATCCATAAAGTACATCTTCGGGTTGATGTTGCTCAGGCAGATTCCATGAGGCGGATTGGTGATGAAGGCAGCATTGAGTTTCCGGAATCCCGGTATTTCAATAGAAGTATCTTTTTTACACCCGCTGAAGGTATTCACCACACTCACCATGTAACGAGAACCGGCAAGCCCGCGTATGCTGTCACCTTGCTGAACGGGTTGGGTATTCCAGATATAGCGATAGCTCCCCGGGTAGCTCATGCTTAGTTTGATGTATCCGGGTAAACCGAAACAGGCCGGAGCGCTGCTGCGTGCTGCAAACCAGGTATTCGGATGCACAAATAATAACCTGCCGGCCGTATCGGGTTTGGAACATCCATCGCTGACGATTACCTGTATTGCTGTGCTTGATTTAGGACTGAAGTAGGCCTGATTGGCTCCGGTTAATCCGTTGGACCAGGCGTACTGATAAGCAAATCGGTTTCCGCCCCTGGCGTTTGCCACAACAAGCAAGGTGACTCCGGGACAAATGCTGTCGCCGGATCCAGTGAATTTCACACGCAGCGTATCGGCCACCACAACATTTTGCTGCAGAAGACCCACGCAGGCGCCCTGATTCACTCGATATTCTATCAATTTACTGCCAGAGCCCGACTTCCAGGGATTAAACAGTGGAGTAATTACACCCGGACCGCTAAAAGTTCCACCTACAGGAACAGCTCTTAGCACATAGGAAGTGTCCTTCAGACAGGGCGCGGTGGGAATACTAACCCAGTTCATTGCCGGAATGGTATCTACCGTCACAAAAACGGTGTCGTAGCATCCGTATTTGCTCACGTAGATGATGCGGTTTTTCCCTTTTAGGGCGATGACAGGATTGAATAATCCCAGTGCGCTGTTGCTGATGCCTGTTCCGTAGAAGTTTCCTCCGCTCAGGGTTGTTTTGAGCTTGAATATACCTGAACTGCGGCATACCGCCGTGTCTTTCTGAATACCTGTTTTCGGACGCACGCAAATCCGCAAACTGTCGCGACAGCCGTTCGCGGTGTAGAAGGCCAGATGCGTCCCATAGCCTGCTGCCGAAGGCTTGAAGAGTCCCTTAGGATTGGTGATTCCCTTGCCGCTCCAACTGCCCCCGGCAGGGGTGAATTGGGTGAGCGATTTGCTCAACCAGATGCCTGTATCCTGGATACACAAAAACAGCGTATCGCGCTTGCCTACCCTTGTGGGCAACAAGGTCAGGTATTTAATATCCGTACATCGGCCGTTGCGGATGGTCAGCGTGTCGGTGAAACTGGTTTTACCCAGGCCGGTAAAATAAGCCGGGTTGTATTGGGGTTTTGTGGTGTCGGAGATGCCACGGCCCCTCCAGGTATAGCCAAGAGTCGGTCTGAATCCGCTCAGCGTATAAACACCAGCCTTCGGACAGATGGTATCATACTTGTTTCCGGCATAAATCGGGAGCAGGGTAAGCAGGGTGGTATCCTTGCATCCACCGGCATTATAGATGATCGTTTTGGTTCCCGGTCCGCCCATTTGCGACGGGTTGACCGTTCCGTAATATCCATTGATCAGACCCGGAAACCAGTTGAAATAAACACCTATTGGATTGAATTGTAATTGATGATAGGTGCTGCTTTCACATGCAGTATCGTATGGTTTGGCCCAGATGGGCGTAACCCGAACGGTTTTGGTGGACACACAACCTTTCCAGGTGTAGGTGAGTTTGTAAGTACCGGCGCTGTCAGGATTGAATATACCATTTGTGGTTACTTTCGGACCGGTCCAGGTGCCCCCGGTTGGGTATATATGGTAGAGTGCAGAAGGGGGTGTTTTCGGACAAAACAGGTTGTCGCCGTTCCAGATTCCGGTGGAAGTAACCAATACTGTATCGGCGCAGTTCCCTATCTGATACCAGACTTTAAACGTACCGCCGCCACTTACCGCCGGACTGAAAATACCATTTATGGCATCGGTAATACCTTTTCCCTGCCAGAATCCGCCTGCCGGTGAAGCCCTGAGGCGGAAGGGTGCAGAAAGGTAACAAACCATAGTGTCCGGTTGGGCATTCGGCGGCGCCAGAACCGTGATGTCCACCGTATCGGAAGCAGGTACCGACAATCCGTCGGTAACCCGAAGTATATAACGTGTGGTTGTACCGGGGCAAACCTTGTGAGGGCCGGCGCCGCTGAGGGTTCCGGGCGTCCAGGTATATACGTAACGCGATGGAGTTCCGCCTGAAACCTTAGCGCGCAGCCAGGTGCAACTGCCGCGGCAAAGGGTGTCGTTATCAGCGCTGAGTTGCACTTTTAACGGACAATCACTGATGGTAAAGCTGATGCGGCTCTTCAGTGTCCAGATGCTGTCACAGTAATCTTTGTAATACAATGTTGCATCCAGCGTGTAGGTGCCGCTCATATTCAGCGGATTGGAGAGTTGCAATGTATAGGTGGCGGTACTTCCACCGGTGCAGTTCAACGGCGTAACGGATGTTACAGCACTGCTCACAGGTCCAGAAAGCACAAAACTGCCCGGTTTTACTGAGTCACAAGGGAAGGCTCTGCCCAGCAGAAGGCTCAGGCTCTGCTGCTTACACTTCGGGGCCGTTTGCAGCGTGAGGGAAGGGGCTGTAATTACCCTCATCTTAGCGCTCCAGGTGGCTTCCCAGCCGGAACAGGCAATGTTCTTATCGCTTTTGAAGAAGAAGGTGATGAAGCTGTCGGAACTTGTGACCAAACCGGGCCCGCTGCTGCCGGAATATCGGGGTCCGAGTTTCGGCGCGAAGGTGTCTTTCCCGTTGTAGATTTGCAGGTAGTCGTTGTCTTTTTCGGTGCAGAAGCTCTTGAAGTTGATGCTGATGCTGCTGGCCCCCGGCACGCTGATGGTGAAGATAAACGCCTCATTATGGTCGTAATCACCCGGAGTTTTTCCCTTTTCGCTGTCTTTGAAGATGCCCGAACAGGCCCTCACCCTGCCATTACTCATGTAATAAGTGTTCTGCGCCGCCAGAGCCGCAGGACACATCATGGCGATATACAGAAGGTACCTCATTTCAGCGCCTGATATTGATTAAAGGTGTGGTGATGGTATTGCTCCAGTTTCCGCTGCGATCTTTGATGCGTAGGGTGAAGGTAGTGGGTTCCACATTGCCGCTGCCCAGAAGAAACAGATTCTTCATGCGCAGCACAAAGCGTCCCTTGATGTGTACTTTGGCATTGGCCGGGGCCTGCGGTGGTACGAAATAGTAGTCCGGACGGTTGAAGCGGGCATCCTGCACCGAAAGGCTGTTGCTGTCTGGATTTAGTGCGCCCAGATCGCCATCGCCATCTTCAAAACGCAGATAGATCCGCAGGCTGTCTTTAAACTGTACAATATTGGTACTGTTCACACTGTCCAGCGTGATGAAGGGCACCGGGTTTGGCGTGTAAGGCGCTTCTTTCCCGCAGGAAATCAAAGCGGCGAAAAGGAGGAAACTGAATATATAGCGCAGCATCATACCAGACGAATGGCCAGATATTTCTTGAGATAAAAAAGGGCATCGCTGTTGGGAATAAGCGAATTGCCATTGACCCCGTCGCTGATGTTCAGTTGCAGCCAAATCACATCACCCTGCTTCCAGTTACTGGTGTTGAGCATGAAGCGGTACAGATATGTTTCATTTTGTCCGTACACCGATTTAAACACCTTTCCCGGAGCAGCTTTGATGAGCGGCTGAGCGTTTGTGGCTACATAGTTGCCCGGGTCCAGGCTGAAGTTGATGTTCCCGTTGTTCAGCGCATCTTGTGTGCTCTTGTCATCAGCAAAGCAAATCCACAATTCGGCATTGCTGCCGGCAGGAACCTGAATAGGCTCGTAGCGGCCCGGACGTGAAGCTTCTATGCCATTCACCAGTACCGTCATGCCCAATACCTGTGGAGGCTGGTCGGGCAGGGAAGCGGGATTGCCAAAGGGATCTTTCGCGCCATTGTTGATCCAGGTGCGGATGTTGTTGAGATATTCTGCCTTTTTTGTGAGCCACTTGCTGCCTGGGTCCACCACCAGCGGCATGATGCCGGAATTCCCGCCGAGGTCCACGGTCAAACGATACCACAACATACTCAGGTCCGCATTTCCCGGCATAACCCGTGCTGAAAAGCTGCCCGCGCTGTCGTTTTTGATTGGCTTGCGGTAAAGCAATGTGTTGTAGGAACTAGATACAGTCCTGAAATCGGGTTCAAAAGTGCCATCGTGGCAGCCGCTGTTGGCGCAGGTGGGTTTCAGTATATTGGCGTGAATACCCTGAATGGTATTTGGATCGGGTGCACTGCTTGTGTCCTTTGGCTGTTGCATGTTGCCATTGTCGAAGGGGTTTTCCGGCCGCTTGCTTTCTTTGGTGCATGAAGCGACACCGATGCCCAAAATGGTGTATAGCAGCAATCGCTTCATATCCGGTCGAATAAAGAGCGGGCCAGGGGGTCCAGCAGACCGGCATTCATCACTTCGTCCTTGATACCCAACGCATGGGCAATGGTGGGTACAATATCGGTAAGCCTGCCGCTGGGACTGGTTTCGCTGCCCACTACCAGATCCTGAGGAACATTTGGCCCGGCCATCAGACCCCATACGCGCAGCGCGTTAGGATCGCTGTGGTCATAGGCATACCAGTCGTTTTCATCCTGTATGGGATTGGGTTTCAGGTTGCGTCCGCATTCCGGTGCTACAATCAGCATCGTCTTGCCACTCATTTCAGGAATATTGCGCTGAATCTGATCCCATAGCCACCCCGTGGCGTGGTCGGCGCGATGCAAACTTTGCAGGTAGCCGGTGAAATTGCTGTGGCAGCCATCCACTGCGCTCATGTTCACCACCAGCACCTTCGGTTTGAAAGCACGCAGCACTTCCGCAGCCATACCGATATTGAAACTATCACCACCGCCATTCACGGGCGGAAAGGGGATTTGTCCATTGGCCAGGCGGATATACACATCGCGCATCCATTCCTTGATACGGGTGCGCTCTTCCGGGTTATTACGAACGCTGAGGAACTGTTCCGGGTTGAGACCGAAGTTCTGGTCCAGAAAGTTCTTCATGGCGTACATAGGGGCCAGTTCTTCATCGGAATAGGGTTTGGCATTGCTCAGCACATCTTTGCCTGCCGATCCGAAGGTGAGGGGGGCTGCGAAGAAATTACCACCGTATTGCAGCCCGTATGATTCATGTTCGCTGGAATTGAGCAGGGGCGTGGAGTTGCCGATGGTATTGCCGATGAACCAGCAGTCGGAAGCTTGGTAACCGGCGTGTTTGCGCAGGTATTCGAAGATGGTAGGGAAGTTGGGCCGCGCCTTCAGTCCCTGAGCTGTACCCGGATTCCCGGTTATCAGTGTATTCAGGCCCACATAGTGGCCGGCACTTTGGGCGCGCATTTCCCGAAACAGCGTCCCTTGTTTTTGAAGGGTCTGGCTAAGCAGTCTGGGAATAGGCTGCCCGCCGGCCGTACCACCCGCGGCAGTAGTGCCATAAGCAATTTTGGAGACCGGCACAGCGCCCTCCAGCAGGTTGTACATAATGTTGCCCGCCGAGTTAACACCTTGACTATCATCAAGATAGCGCTGTAATACGGCTTCCTGTTGTCGAACGCCTCCGGCAAACATTACCAGCACCACATGATCTGCCAGTGGGGTATTGCTGCGCGCAAACAACCTTCCACCCGGCAAAATGTAGGGTGCAGCCACTCCGCCAGCCGCAAGCAGGCCTGCTTTCTGTATAAATTCTTTACGCTTCATATTTAGTAGAAGGAATATTCATCGCTTGCTGCAAAGGCAGTGTAAACCATCTCCACGCTGGCATCAGGGTTGGCCTGGATGTAATTACGAAACCAGGTTTTTTCTGCTTCACTGGGATAGCGCAGGTAAAAACGTTTGTAGGTATCCAGCACAAAACTGTCCAACCTTCCGCGCATGTTGTTGTTGGAAGGAATTTGTACCGTGCCCTGATTGAAGTAGTTGCTCAACAACATTTCATAGGCCAGCGTGCGGTCGCCGATGCTGTACACCACATTTTGAGTTTTGTACAATTCATTGGGAGATATAGGTTTCTGGTACAGGTTGGTATAAAGGATGCTGATGTATTCGCTTTCGTTCTTGTTCTTGGTTTTGAGGGTTTTGTCCTCATAAAGTTCCTGATCCAGCAGACCGTAACTAATCCGTTCCTTCTTGGTGCAGGCCGCTGCCAACAACATCATAAGCAGAGCGTGAAGCATTTTATTTGAACTGTGCATATTCATCGGTTCTGAGGATGGCCATTTGTACATTTTTGAAATCACCGCTGTAGCGGTAATTGGAAAGCAGGTTCAGCACTTCCGGGGTGCCTGCCTCTCTTTGCAACAGGGTATAAAAGGCCCAGCGGATTTGCGCTTCATAGAACTCTACCGATTCTGTCAGGGCACGGCAGTATTCATTTTTATTGGTACACACCCTGCCGAATACTGTTCCGGGTTTGTTGTATTCAATAACTTGATAGGCCTGTTCAAATTCATCGCGCACCGGGAATCGTCGGAACAGGTCGTCAAAGCTGGCATTTACAAAGTTGAAACTGTTCATGTTGATCTGGTCGTAGATGCCGTTATTAATCATAAACGAACACATTTCACCCAACGTAATCAGGCCCTTTCGATATTTCCAGCGGCTGTCAAGCACGTTTTTGTACTTGTTGATTTGCTCCTGAGCAGAAAAGACGCCAACAGAGTCACCGTTCAGCCGCGCAATGGTTTGGGCAAATTGGGCATTCCCCAGGCGCAGGTATAGTTCGGCTTCATCAGCCCCTTCCAGAAAGCGTGCTTTGAGCAGGTTGTACATCCGTTCATGCCAGGCATGACTATAACTGGAGTCACCCACCCGGTACTGGGTATCGCGCTGCAAGCGACGAATCAGACTGTCGCGGGTATTGAGGGAGAGATTGCTGCTGCGCAAGGAAATCACACTGCGCATGCGTTCACTATCGGTAGCTTCACGGCCAAGTAAATCAATAAAGAGCCGGTTTACATAATTTTCCACCTTGATGGTGGGCACACCACGGTAATCAGGCTGTTGGTTGCCGGGAATGAGTATATCCTCATTCTGCTCGCAGGACTGTAGGCTAAGCAGTGCCATCATACCCATCAGGATAAAAGATTTATGCACCCTCATGCTTTACGAAACTACATTAAAAATCACTGAATGGCAATAGAGGTGATATGAATCACGTAAAGCCGGCAGTCTGATCTGATTCATCTCGGCCTGCTATACTTGGGTAGAGGAGAAAAACCCCTAAGGGGAAGGTCATCAGTTTTCCTCTACATAGGACTTGAAATTGTTTAAGATGGCTTGCCAACCTTGCTGCTGCAATGCAACAGGGTTTTCGGTTTCCGGGTCAAAAACAATACGCACTTCGGTCATTCCATCCTGTTCAAGGAATGAAACCGTGGCCTGTCTGTCGCCGAATTCGTAGCTAAAGAACTCACCGAAATGGATGTCGGTATAATAAGCTTCAAAATCGAAGCCGAAGCTGCCGTCACGGGCTTCCATCCGGGCGCAGTAGCGGCCTCCTATGCTCAGGTCGTTGCTCGCTGAAGGGCAATGCCAGCTTGGGTCTGCGAAGTTCCATCCTGTAATGTGGGCAGGGTCGGTATAGCAATTCCATACCTTCTGCCTGTCGGCGGCAATCAGGGCTTTAACGGTGATTTTATCCAGGTTCATGGTTTATTGAGGTAGTTGTGTGGTGTTGATGCACAT
>JAGWYC010000070.1 GCA_018969565.1 Bacteroidota bacterium
TAGCATTTATAACTAAATTTGCTAATAAACGTATAAACGACATGAATCCAGTGTATAATCCCTACAATCCGGGTGCCGGGGCATTGCCCCCGGAATTAGCGGGCAGGGAAGAGATATTAAGAAATGTTCAGGTTTCATTTGAACGACTGAAGCTGGGTCGGCCGGCAAAAAGTATGGTATTGCTTGGTCTTCGAGGAGTGGGGAAAACCGTGCTCCTTGACACGATACGCAACAAGGCGGAAGAGCTGGGGCTGCGGAGCATGAGAATTGAAGCACCGGAAATGAAATCACTGCCTGCTTTGCTGGCACCGGAGCTCAGAAAAGTGCTGTTGGGTATTTCAGTTCATGAGCAGGCTCGCTCTCTGGCACAACGTGCCTTGAAAGGACTTGCGGGATTTGCTCGGGCCCTCAAAGTAAAATACAATGATATTGAAGTTGGATTTGACCAGGAACCGGAACCCGGACTCGCGGATAATGGTGATTTAGATCAAGATCTCCAGGATCTTTTTGAGGCAGTCGGCAGGGCTGCCCAGCAGGCGGAAACAGCTATTGTTATTTGTATTGATGAGCTTCAGTACGTTCAGGAAAAGGAACTTGCTGCCCTGATTACTGCCCTGCATCGCTGTTCCCAACTACAGGTTCCTATACTGATGATTGCTGCCGGTTTACCTCAATTAAGGGGATTAATGGGGGAAGCGAAAAGTTATTCGGAACGTTTGTTTGATTATCCATTTATCGGAGCGCTTAAACCGGAGGATTCACAGAAGGCCATTGAAGAACCGGCTAGAAAAGAACAGGTGCTGTACGAGCAAGATGCCGTATCGTTTATACTGGAAAAAACGGAAGGCTATCCGTATTTCCTTCAGGAATGGGGTAAACAGGCCTGGAATGTTGCCAAAGCTTCTCCCATCACTTTAGCAGATGTAAAAGATGCTACAGACCTAGTGATGGCCAACCTGGATGAGGGCTTTTTTAAAGTGCGTTTTGACCGGATGACGCCCTCAGAGAAAGCCTACCTCAGGGCAATGGCTGAGCTGGGCAAAGGCCCAAGCCGGTCGGGAGATATAGCCCGCTTGCTGAATAGGGAGGTGACTTCATTGGCACCAACAAGAGCAAGTTTAATTAAGAAGGGGATGATCTGGAGTCCGAACCATGGTGATACAGCCTTCACTGTGCCGCTCTTCGATGCCTTCATGCGCCGCATGATGCCTGAATGGAAGGCGTGAAAATGCCGGTTTTTCTTTGCTTAAAAAAAGCTACATTGGCCATACCTTAAGGCTATTCAAATCATCTGAACTCATAACCGAAAAACAAGCAGAAAGAATCCGCCTGAAAATCAAGAAGATCAGGGCCGCGCTCGCCGCCGAACGGAAGTTCTTTGGTGGCTTCTATGACGACAGCCGCGGACAGCGCTACCTGCCGCCCCGTTATTATATACAATTGGCAGACTGGACCGGCGGTCTGACCTATTTCCGTTGGTTTCTCAAGAATTTCCCGGATGACTGCGGTTTTGGTGAGTTCTGGCTGGAAGCGGCAATTATTTATTACAAATCAGGTAAAAT
This sequence comes from Bacteroidota bacterium, assembly GCA_018969565.1. GTDB lineage: Bacteria > Bacteroidota > Bacteroidia > NS11-12g > UBA955 > REEB481. Next base: position 1,563 of record JAGWYC010000070.1, read on the forward strand.
GGATCAGGCAGAAATGATGGCATACCGAACCTTCTTTTCCAATGCCTATGTGCTCGATGTGTTTTTTGGCAGGCCTGTAAGGGATAAACTGTCTGACCTCGGCCAATCGCATTCCCTGGAATTCGCAGAACGCCTTCCGTATTCAGCCGGTCAGGCCGGCCTTGGCGACTTCGCCGACTGGCTCGAAGAATTTACCGGCTCATCAGCGTTTATGAAGGTAAGGGATGATTATACCAATCTGTACCAAAAAATCAATGCCCTGAACGTTTCTAAGGAAAGAAGCGCGTTGCTTAAAAAAGCAAGCGAACTGGAATCACAGTATGGGTGGGTTTGAGAAGATGCCTTGAAGATACTACAATGGGATTCGAAATTGCTTTAAGTGAAAATTCAAAGTTGCTTGGGTTGTAATTTGGTCCCCCACAAGTAGTATTTCTGTGCTGCTCTCGCGCCCCACGAATGAGCAATAGTCCCATTAGGTCTTTAATGTCCCACAAAGCTTTAAAAGGCGCATTGCTGCTTATAAATCTGGCAGTTGTTTTTCATTTCTGAACTTGCCCGGCCTTCGTGGAACCAAAAGGACACGCACTCCCATGAACCACATATGCTTCGTAACGTTCTCCCTGCTTTGCCACAGTACCAGAATGGCTATCCTTTTTTCTTTCTTTCTTCTAATCTGGCCTTCGTCATTCTTTCCCTGAGCCCGCCTTCCTTGATGAAAGCCGCCTCCAGTTGCTTGAGTTGTTGTTTCAACAGATAGGTGCAAATCCGGATTAGGGTAATCATCGTGTTGGCGCATATTTCCGGGCTTTCGTGTTCAATGGCTTTCTGAAAGGTTGCGTATGTGGGGTTGGGCGTGCCGGTGTTGAGTTCCCTGAGGCGCGCCACCAAACGATGGTCTTTGCTCCATAAGGGCAGTTTACGTGTTCTCAGGAAATCTTCATAGTCTAACTGCAGTTCTTCCAGACTGGCGCGGGCTACATTGGTGAGTTTGATTTCCGATTCTTTGGAAGTAGCGGAAACTACGCTCCCTTCAGCGATGTTCTGTTTTCCGCTCCGGGCCGCCTGCACCATTTGCCCGACGGTGCGGTCGTATGGATTAAAAAAACGGTTCGTGAAATACACAGTGCCATCGTAGATGATTTCCGCTTTCTGATAACTGAACAGATTCCAGTAACCACCATGGGCCGGTATAAAGCCTTCGGTGTTTATTTCCTGGTCACTCAAAACATCAATGATAAAAAGTAAAATAAATAGTAAAAAACAGATGCAATGCTAGGCTTTTATCTCGTCAGCTGCCGCCCTTCGGAGCAAACCACACGCAAAAGCCAACAGCAATTTAAGTGTTTTCAGCGAAATCAAGTTATTCGGGTTTAATTTTTACGTGGTCTCAGGCCAATCGTTAAGGTTCTGTCCTTTGTTAACTATCCTTCTTGGGACACGAAGGACGCAGGCGACAACATCCCCGAGGTTACCAATGTCCCACGAAGGTTCATTGTTTAGCGCTACACACATTCAATTTTCGGCGTGAAACAACCGGTTTTGGCGATTAAGTGTAAACCGGCACTAAATGAACAAGGCTCCCAGATGTCTGGAAGCCTTGTCTGTACTGTGTCGGGATGACAAGATTCGAACTTGCGACCCCTTGCACCCCATGCAAGTGCGCTACCAGGCTGCGCCACATCCCGATTTTTTTTGCTCATTGCTGAACTCCTGGTATTCCGGACAGTTGCCTGTCCACGCATGGGAACGGGTCTCCCTTAAAGGGGCTGCAAATATAGCATTTCAGGCTTCTTTGCCAAAGCGCAGCCGCGATATTGTTGCAGCAGCTTACATCAAGGCTTCTTCCAGCAACTCCAGATACGCCGCCTGCGGGATTTCCACGCCGCCAAAACTGCGCAAATGATCGGTGATATACTGGGTGTCCAACAGAGTGAAATGCTTCTCCTTCAGGAACTCCACCAGGAAAACAAGGGCCGTCTTCGAAGCATCAGTCATCACATGAAACATGCTCTCCCCGAAAAAGGCCCTGCCCTTGGCCACCCCGTACAATCCGCCCACCAGCTTGCCCTCATACCAGGTTTCAAAACTGTGCGCATAACCCATCTCGTGCAGTTGCAGATACACCTCGATGATGTCCTCAGAAATCCAGGTTTCTTCCCGCGCTGCACATTGCCTGATCACGCCTTCAAAGTCCCGATTGATATACTGGTCAAACTTGCCGCTGCGGTATAAACGCCGAAGGTTCTTTGACACCTTGAAGGCATCCAGTGGAATAATACCCCGCATAATGGGCTCATGCCAATAAATAGCGTTATCCTCATCGCTGTGCGCCATGGGAAACATGCCTTTGGTGTAGGCATACAACACCATATTCGGGTTCAGTTCTTCCATGGATTTTCAGGCGGCCCGCGAAAATATGTCGGCCACGCTGTTTTTTTGCGCCTCCATGAGCAAGGCCAAGCTGCAGAAGTTCGCCGAATTCGACGCGTTCCCCAACACCTTTGATGCCCGCTGTACCTTGAAAGGACAGTGGCACGGGTTCTTTAAAAATAATAACCCCTTGGTGCTGGAACTGGCCTGCGGAAAGGCTGACTACTGCATCGGTCTGGCCCGTCTGCATCCCGATTATAACTACATTGGTGTAGATGTTAAGGGCAACAGACTATGGCGCGGCGCCAAGACGGCCCTCGAAGAGCAACTGCACCACTGTGCCTTCCTCAGGATACAGATAGACCACCTGGAACAGTACTTCGCCCCGGGTGAGGTGGATGAAATCTGGATCACCTTCGCCGACCCGCAGCCCGGTAAGCCGCGTAAACGACTGACCCATCCGCTGTTCCTCGAGCGTTACCGCAAAGTGCTCAAACCCGGCGGACTGATTCACCTGAAAACAGACAGCGAACTATTGTTTGAGTCCACCCTGGAGTTCCTGGAAGAAATGAAGATTCAGCCCGAACGTCTTGTGCGCGACGTATATGCACAGGGAACTCCGGAGCCGGAACTGGCCATACAAACCTATTACGAGCGCATGTGGCTGGCCGAAGGCCGAACCATTCGCTACCTCAACTTCAGGCTTCCCTGAACGGTTCCAAAGCATCCATCCAGCGATCCCAAAGGCTGAAATCAGCCATGCCCGGAGCTTCTTCGCCCATGCCGTCGATACTCACGGCGTAAGGCTGTTCACGACGCAGCCATTCTGTTTCATTCGGGTCTGCATGGGTGATGTTCACCATCCACAGCGATTCCGCAGGATATTCCTGCTTATGCTGCAGGTATTGCTCTACGCTTGAAGCGTGCAGGATGCTGTGCGGGGAAGCGGGTCTGATTCCGGGATGAAAAGGCAGGATCCACGGCAACTGAAGGTCTTGTTCAGGAGTGCCTTCCACTGCTTCCATACCCAGCACGCTGATGCTGTCCTGGATACTTTCGCGTGATAATCCTTCCGTAAATTCTCCGGTACACACCGGACCGTTAATCCAGGCAATGATGCCTTGTATCTGCGCGGCGCCCAGAGTTTCCGCGTGTGCCGGATCCATACGGAATCCCACATAGTCGGCAAGCACCGCTGCGGCATAGCGCGCCTCTGACAGCGTGCGGATGCTGTTGAATTTCAGCTTTAAGATCATCTTCCTGCTCAGCGCAGCAAAGTTACGGTTCCGGGGAACTTGTAACTCTTGCCGTCTGCACTGCTCACTTCAACCACATAGGCATACACATCCTGTTGAACTGGAGTACCTTGATAGGTTCCATCCCAGCCTTCCGCAGCGTTTGTGGTTTCAAACAACTTCTCGCCCCAACGGTTGAAGATGGTCATGTGGAAGTGGTCGAAGTTCTGCACGAAGGGCATGAAACGGTTGTTGCCATTGGGTCCCGCATCGTCAGGGGTGAAGGCATTCGGGATGAACACGATGATGTCGGGTCCGATCTTCACCGGACGTACCATCGTATCCATACAGCCCTTATCAGAAACCACAATCAGCGTTACATCGTAGATGGCGGTATCCTTGCCGTAGGCAAAGCCAGGGTCGCGCTTGGTACTGCTGTCCTTGCCGTTGCCGGTTCCGAAGTTCCAGTAGTGTTTCAGGATGCTGTTGTCGGCAATCCGGCTCTTGGTGTAGAACTGGAACTTAGGCAACGCTATAGTGGTATAATAGCTCGGGTCAGAAGTGAAATCAGCCACGGGTACCGGCCAAACATCCACATAAGCGGGTTTGGAAACGGTGGTGCTGCAAGGACCTGCGGTGTTCACCATAGTGAGGCGCACATTGTATTTACCCCAGTTGGGATATTTGATGCCTTGAGGATTGGCTGTGGCGTCATTTCCTCCATTGCCGAAATCCCAGGCGTAGCTGAGCAGTGATGCGTGAATATTGCTGCTTGTGAGGGTGCTGCTGAAGTTCACCGTCATGGGTTCGCAAGCGGCCAACAAATCTCCGCTGAAGTCGAACTTGGGATAGGCATGGATGAACAATTGCATGCTGTCGGCTACTGCCGGACAAACGTTACCGGCGGGTGCCACATTGCGCACCTTCAGCCATACGCTGCCGGTGGTTTTGTCGTTCGTGCCGGGCGTATAAACACTGGTAGTATCCTGCTTGCTGAAGCTGCCGTCTCCGCTTCCGGTCCACTGTACGCCGGGTGACCACTTCAATCTGCTGTTCAGGTTCAGGGTCTGGTCGTCGCACATCTTGGAAGGATCAGGGGTCAGGATGCTCAACGTTGGATGGCTCTGTACCAGAATGTCAAAGCTGTCTTTCATCTTGCAGCCAAACGGATCGGTGTAGGTATAAACCAGTGAATAGGGACCTTCCACGGTCGCTTTCTGGTCGCTGCCGGGGGTGAACACGCTGTTGCCGCTGCCGCTCAGGCGTTTGCCGCTCCAAGTGCCGCTTCCGCCCACAGGACTCACAAAAGTGGGCGCCAGATTAATGGCCGGGTCGGTGCTGCACACTTTCTTGTCGGCCGGCATGGTCACTTTGGGAAGAGGTTTCACCACCAGTACTCCGCTGTCTGCGGTATAACAACCGGTAGCGTCATGTACATAACGGAATTCCCAGTCGCCATCGCCATTGGCAGGAACGAATAAGTGCTTTTTAAGCACAGCGCCATTCAGTTTGGAATCGGTACGATCCCCGTCTTTACTGATGGCTATCCAGCGGCCATCGGTAGGATTGCTCACGCCGTTGAGGGTTACATAGGCGTTCAGGTCTATGGTGTCGTCATTCAGACAGAAGGTAGGGAAGGGCTGAATCTTCACTTTCGGCTCTGGGACGATTTTTACGTTAGAAGTATCTCTGGTGAAGCAGCCGCTGATGGGATCCTGGATGAAGAAAGCCATTTCATAATCACCGGAGTAATAATCTTCGGTCGGATCGCCGAAGCAGAACTCCCAGTTGGCCGGCAACCCGGTGCCCTGGTTCTTGTCTTTAATCAGGCTGCCTGTGGGCACACCTGAAGGCGCCTTCAGCACGGTCCAGTTGTACAATGCACCGGTTTTCACCCGAGGCAGAATGATGGAAGAATCCATCAGTGCACAGCCTATGTCCTGACACCAGATTCGGTCGCGCAACTGAACAATGGGATTGCCCTGAATCACCACCACAAAGCTGTCCTTGTTATAGCAGCCGGTCTTGGGGTCGGTGTATTCGCAGATAATCACATCAGATTTATTCTTACCACCCTGCAGACTGGCATTATTTATTTTCTTAGTTCTGTAGAAGTAGCTGTTGCCCACCTGTTCCACCAGCGAGGGCGTGGTGCGGCAACTGTATTTCACGGCATTGCCGAACTTGGTGAACAATCCTGATTCCAGACCCAGGTTCAGATCGCCGTAATCGTAACAGCGCTTGGGAACGGTCGTCTTCAGGTCGGGAAGGGGCTTCACCTTCAGGCAGATGGTATCGCGGTCTTCGCAGGAATGTCCTACTTCCGTAATGTTCAGGTAAACCTCGTAACACTGATCCACCTTGGGCGAAACCTTGTAGGAGGCTTTGGTGCCCATCGCCTGGCTCGTGGCCAGATTCGTCCATATATAGTTGGGCGTGAGCCATCCCGGGCGGGCGGTGGCCGTGATGGCAACTGAATCGCGCAGGCAGAAGCTGAAATCTTTACCCGCATCCGCAATCACCGTGTCGTTCACAAACAACTCGGCAGTGTCGCGGCCTATGCAGTTCCATTTGGTTTCCTGAACCTCTACCCAGTATTTATTCTTCTTGAATACTGTGATCACGCGGGTGGTGTCTTTGGTCGGATACCAGCGGTAGCGAACCGTATCGGCATGCCCGGCGTCAAAAGTGGTGTTCTCGTAGGTGCAGATGCGCTGATCCGGGCCAATGCCCACAATGGGCAGCACCTTCATCAGGATGCGCACGGTATCGGTGGCAATGCAGCCGTTTTTATCCGTAAGCCGCAGCGCAAGGGCGGTATCTTGCGTGACTACAGCATCCAGCAGGGAATTCGTATCCGCAGGATTATGCGTATGCGGATTGGCCCAGCGGTATTTATAGGGGCTGACCCCGTTTACTATCTTCGGACTCAGCCTGTAAGTATTGCCATAGCACATGAAGGTGTCCTTGCCGAGGTCAATGGCCAGTACCGGTGGAATAATCACCGTATCGGAGTAGAAGGTAGCACAGTTGGTCAGCGCACTGTTGATCATGTGGCTGATGATGTATTTACCGCCTTTCTTGAACTGGAAGGTATCCGTTTGCTTGCCGTTGCTCAGGTAAATTGGATTCTTACCCGTGCTGTCCAGAATCTGCCATCGGTAAACCGGCTTGCCTTTGAAGTTTAAAGCCGGCGTACTGTGCATGCGCAGCCTGCCGCAGATTAGTTTCGTGTAGGTACGGGTAGCCACGCTGCGGGGCTTCACCTTCACTCGGAATGAACGGATGGCAGTTCCGGGTGTAGGACAATTGTCATCGCGGGCAATAGCCGTGAAGGAGTACAGCAGGTCGCTGGCTTGTCCGTCTTTCGGAGTCCAGCAGAATTTACCTTTTTTCTCACGCGCTTTGGGGTCCACTATGGTAAAGGTAGCCCCGGGAATACCCCGGTTCCAGGTGAGTGTTACGGTGTCGGGCTTGGTCTGTTGTGGGGTGAACTGCACGTCTTTGGTGACAATTTCAAAACACAACTGCTCGCCCTCACAGACTTCATAGCTGTAAGGGCCCGCGATCTCCGGCGGGTTATTCGGCCCGCAGTTGGTGGCAATGAACTGCATGTCCCTCCTCGTGA
>JAGWYC010000071.1 GCA_018969565.1 Bacteroidota bacterium
TGAAGAAGGATTGAATCAGCACATCCTGCGAAACTTTGCTGTACCCGAGCGGGAAACCTGTATTGGGGTCGGTATTTTTAATCGGCATACGCTCATCCTGAAACTGCAGGCGCTGCGCTGCGGTGAAGCGGTTGGACAGGAATTGCTGGAACACCGGACTCACGTATTCGTTATTGTCTTTTTTGAATGCGGTGCGCCAGAAGATGCTGGTCACGGAATAACCGCCGTTTTCGGTCAGGCCCTGGTCCACCCATGCGGTATCGTTCCACTTGAACAGGCTGGACAGGTTGCGGGTTTCCTGCTTGTCGAAGTCAAGTTGTACACGGAAACCACTGACAGGTTCCAACGTGAAATTACCCTGCAGGTTGCGGCTCAGCGCTTGCGTGTAAGGCGTTGCCAGCCTGCGGTCTGCACTCAAAGCACCTTCACTTGACAAACGATAGCGGAGCTGTTCATCCTGCATGCCCAGGATAAATGGAAGCCCCGGAGCATTATTGCTGAAGTTATTTCCGAAGTACTCAGGCTTATAGGCAAAGCCCGGAAGCACCGTACCCCGGCGTGTGGTGTAATTAATGCTTCCGTTTTTGAGCATCATGATGAAGCCGCCTACGGTTTTCACCACCGGGTTCATCTTCTTGGGTTTCTTCTGCTCTTCTTCCTCCCCGTTGCCATCTGCGGGCTTTGGTTTAGCGGGCATAGGTCGTGGAGGCGTCTTCCCACCCTGGCTGATGCGCTTCAGGAATGGAACTTTATTGTATAACTGAAGGAAATTAAAGGTACCGTTCAAGGTGATATCCTGGCTGTTCTGTATGGTATTTCCCAGCGTTTGGAACGCGGGCGGCGCCTGCATCCAGCCGAAGTTGGCAGCATAGGTGGTGGTTCCGTTGATCCAGTTCAGCAGGCCTATTTTCTGGAATGGAAGGTTGTAGGATGCGTTGAAGACCTGCGTAAAATTCGTCATGCGTCCCAGACTGAGCACTTCCTGTCGCACGCTGTCGCGTTTCAGCTCTGTATCCAGACGGCCGAAGGGCTCCTGAATGCGCGCATTGGCCGTAGCCGTGTAATTGATATTGAGGGCCTGGGTAAGCGGAAGGGTGAAGGTGTAGAACCTCGTCATCGTGAAGTTCTTGTCGAACAGCCTTGGCGTAACCTGTTTGAATTTGTTGTTGTTCCGGGCCATGTTCTCGCTGTAGAAGCGGTCTACATCCAGTCGCATATTCAGGGCCGTCGGAATAATATTCAGATTGAAATCGCGCAGGGCGGCCAGCGAGCGGGGTTTCACCCAGGAAAAAGGCTTGATAAAACTTGGCTTGGGATTGTAATTATACGCCAGACTGCCCTTGTAGCTTTGGGTGAAGTATTCTTCTATCAACTGATTTCGTTGATAGAATTTCTGATAAGCATAGCTGGCGTTGAAGTTCTCGATATCCCAGGGCATGGCCTTCCCTCCCCCCGTTCGATTCTTGCGCACATTAGTCAGGTTGAAGCTGTAACGGGAAGTGTAATCTTCGCTGGCGCGTTTCACGCGATCCAGTTCAGTAGGATTGCTCTGCAGGCTGCGTATGGTGGTACTCAGCAATACATCCGGGTTTAGCGGATTGAACTTAGGTCGAATCCAGCCCTCAGTCCATCCCAGGAATAGTGGCACAGAAATCCCGGACCTTCTGGGGAAAAACTTGCCCAGCTCGAAGTTACCGGTAAAGTCGTATTGGTAATTGTTGGTCAGCGAGCGCTCGTTCAGCTTCTTATCTACTCCACCAAAACCAATGGTCTTAATGTTGGATGAGAGATTCACATTGCCGAAGTCTGCCAGTTGTGCATTAACTCGGCCCAGCGCTGCCCAGCCGCCCCCGTTGGCTATTTCCTGAACCCTGAGTTCGTTAAACCAGACTTCACCGCACTGTGTCTTATCACTCACATTTCGGATGCCCAGCATCACCACACGAACATTGCTCAAATCCGGCAAGCCCATCAGCGTGATGCGCCCTGATCCGTTCACGCTGGTATAGGGCACAGCCATAGGCCAGTTCAGCGCCTGACGTTGAAGTTTGGCGTTGTATAAGTCCTGCAGGGCAAGGTCAATTTTATTCTCCAAAGGCCATACTGCCTCCGCTGTACCTGTAACAGGCACCGGTGTTCTGGTGAACTTCAGCGGAATCTCGAATTCGTAGTAGTTGTTGGTCAGGTCGGTGCCCAGCCTGATGTAGGCGGTCATCTCGTTGTCGCGGGCAGTTTGACTTTCAGCATGAATCATCAACTGCAGCCTCTTGTAGTTCCTGATGTCGAAGAAGGTGGTTTTAAAGGCACCGCGGGCATCTCCGGGTTTAAGGTTGCAGGCCAGCAGTGATAATGCCTGCTCATTCTCAAGCGTGGTATTCATGCTCACCTGGTTCTGAACGCGCTGAACCCCCGGAGGTGTTACATACGGAATAGGAAGCCGCTTGGAGTTTTCTTCAATGTTTACCGTAGATACCACAAAGCGGGTATCATCGGCAGGATCTACAGGTACGATTACTCCGGGCTTGCGCAAATCGTTCAGGTAGCGCCTCCACTCGGCACGTACCAGGTTTATGTAGCCAAAACGCAGAATTACTGGCTGTTCAAAGCCCTTCACGAACATGCGCATGAATCGGATGCTCTTGAAGTCGCTGATGTTGCCTACCGCTTTTTCAAACTGCCGAATAGGGATCTTAAACTGATACCAGGTAACGCGTTCCTTCTTTCCATTCCTCAAGGGAATTGGTTCCGACAGCACCGTATCAGTCACATAATTCTGCCCGATTTTTAAATCCTGTGGATTCAGGCGAATATGGTACTGATAATAGTCCTCACTCTGGTTCATGGTGAAGTCACGGTTGATGTCTTCATCGTTGGGAATCAGTGAGGCTGACTTGGGCTGTCCGTTGGGGTATTTATCTACGGTGGAATTGCCCTGCATCATGTTGAAGCGGCTGTAACGCTCCAGAATACTGCCGTTGGGATTATCGAAAATAGGATCCAGATAGTGCAGGTAATCATCCCCTGCAGGGTCATTTTGTGCCTGCTGATACGCCAGTGAACCAACGCCAAAACCGTTGGCAAGTCCTTTCAGATACGCAGAATCCCAGAACCCGCGCTCCTCGGCATTATTCATGCCGTCCAGTCCTTTATCCTGATTCACCCGTGCAGCCGGATCGTTTTCAAAGGCGTTGTTGATGGTGGGAATGGTGGGCACAAAACCAAATACACTGGTATCCTGGTTGATGCCCTGCCCGGTTTTATCGTAGCCGTTTTCGAAGCTCTTCCGGCGATCGGGGAGCACATCTTCTGAAATATTACCCAGATTGATGTATAAATCGCCTTTGTTTTCCTGTCCGGGCTTGTCGTAGATAAATGGATCAAGCATCCACAGCTCTATATAGTCAATGTTGGCAGCCTCGAAATCATTGGTTTCAATCCTGCGCATGATACCGGCCCATGATTTCTTCGGGTCCGTAAAGGTGCCATCACTTTTCAGGTCGCTGATGTTGTTGTTAAAGTTATACTGACCGCGCTGGAAGGGATTGAAATACAAATCCAGGGTGGGCAGGATGGTAGGGGTTCCCTGGGGAAACTGCTTCGCCGGAAACACATAGCGCTGGTCCACCTGCAACATATAATGGTTGCTGAGGATATTGGGATCGCTTTTGATGTTCGCCGGCATCAGACCTTCCTGATAAAAAAGCGGGTCTATTGTGTAATAGCTCATCCGGCCGTGGTGGTCCAGCCAGCGCATCTTATTGGTACTGCTTACCTCCGGGAACAAATCGCTTTGTTTCTGCGGAATACTGGCCATGGTCCAGTTGGTAAACATCTTCAGGTCATTGGTGATTTCCGCATTTTCGAAATCATCCATATTGGAAACACCGCGCTGCCGGCCCTGAGAGCGGAAGTTATGCGGAATGATGCGGGCATATTCACCGTTCATGGTAATGGATGATACTTCCTTGGTTTCCAGGAAGGGCAGGCGGTCTATCATGCGCGTCAGCCACCTGCTTTTGGAATTGTACGTGGCATCAAGACCGAAAATGGTATTGAGCAGCGGCTCCTCATTGATATTCGTTTTGTTCACCAGCGGCCTTTCGTACATGTGCATCACCGTACCGCCCACCAGGAATTTATCGTTCACTTTATAATCCAGTCGGGAACCCACCAGGGTCTTCTGCTGAATATTGAACAGCGCCTGGCTTTCCGTGCTCACCTTGATTACCGCACCGCTCTGCAGCAGCCCCTGGTTGATGATGGACACCATGCCCAGGCCGTAATCTACTGTGTAATCTGTGCCTTCGGAAAGTTGCCTTCCATTGGCAAATACCTTCACGCTGCCGGGCTTCAGGTTAAAGCCGCCCACCGGTATCTGGGAACTGGAATTCCCTTTAAAGCTTCCCTGCAAAAAGAACTTATTGTGCTTTACGTCCTGCTGGGCCAGCCACTTGGTGCTGTCGTACAGGGCGTCGAAAGTGTAATAATCGGCCAGGTCTGTATTCGTTCCGAACTGCTTGCGCAGATAGTCACCGAAGGGTTGCAGCACCGGGAAGATAATGCGCGCATATTGTGCCTGCAGGGTCACATCTTCCAGCGCATCAAAAATACCATCCGGCTTGGCTTCCATCTGCCTGTTTACCCGATCCAGACCGAATACGCGCAGCAGCGGATTGCCATTGGCAAACACCGGAATATCCTTTACGGGCAGGAAGTTGCAATCCGCACCGCTGGTATCATCCGCATAGATGACGTTCAGTTTGAAATCGTTGGTGCTGAGGTTATAGGTATTCAGTGAATAGATGTTCTTCATCATCAGGTCCCAGATGGGCACTCTGGTTCTGATAATGGGGCTTTTCAGCATTTTCAGGAATAACAGGTCGGTATTGTTCGGGGGAAGATTCCTGGAGAACTCCCCTACCTGATACACCTGTCCGTTATAGGTATATTCGAATGCCACCGCAAGGATTTCGTCGTTGTTCAGCGGGGTGTTCAAGGAAATAAAACCCAGGCGCCTGTTCAGGGTGAATTCCGTTTCATTCAGTTGCCGGGCATAGTTCAGGATGTCGTAATCCAGCCCCTGTTCAAGCCTCCCCGCGTATTTGGAAGAAATGCGGTCAATGGCGGTAGCCTTGCTGCGCACGGCAGGATCGGTGCTGATATCCGGGTACAGCAGGTTGTTCTCGTTATCTGCCGGCCTGACTCCGGGTACACCGCTGTTGAGCACCGTATTCCAGGGGTCTCCTTCACCCAGATCCATAAATGCCATCACGTCGCGAGGCGTAGCGATATCGGCATTGCGGTTGGTCACCCACACTTCTACCCGGTTGATGACCACGCTGGAGTTGACCAGGGGCAGCGTTGCCAGCGCTTCTTCGTATTGTTCTCTGAAGAAATGGCTGAGGAAGTAGTGTTTATTCTGGTCGTAATTATCGGCCTGTATCTTGAATTCAGTCAGTTGGGCACCTCCGGTGACTTCGGTTTCGGTGGTCTGCCCTTTTTGCTGGGTGAAAATGGTGGCCACACTCAAACGCCCGAACTGCATGCGTGTCTTGATGCCGAACAGGGTTTGACCTGCGTTAATCAGGCTGCTGTTCAGCGGCAGACTCACGTTGCCCAGGGCCACTTCTTTCAGGATATCATCCTCTTTTCCCTGCCAGCCCAAGTTGGTCTGGTTGTCGAATTCAAAGGTTGCGTCTGTGTCGTAGCGGATACCCAGCTTCACCTTGTTACCCACATTACCGGTCACGTTCAACTGGATTTTCTGGTCGAAGATGAAGTTTCCGTTACGCTGCTGCCTTTTGCTGAACTGGGGATTTCTAATGGTGTTGAAGTTTCCGCCCAGCGTGATGGTGGCGGAACCGGAGGGTTGAATATCCACACCCCCGTCGCCAAAAATCTTGTTCAGTTCCGGGTTGGAGATGTTCAGCCGGGGTTTCCAGCCGTCGGTGCCGCCTGAACCGGCTGCGTAGGACTGTTGGGAGCGCTGCCTGAAGTAGTCTTTGTTGCGAAGTTGGTTTTCCTGACGCAGGAAGTCTTCGTAACTCTTGGTTTCCCCCGTTGGGAACCATAAATCGCCGATGCGTTTATACGTTTCGTAGCGGCCTGTGGTCGGATTATACCGGATTTCCCTTTGAATGGGGTCAGCAAGGTCGAGGTTGTTCCGGTAAGAACCTTGTTCGTTGGGCTTTTTATCTTTGATGGGATAACGCAGCCGGCCTGTATCGGAAGGGTTGCCGGACTGGGCCATTACCGGAAGCCCGGACAACATGCCACAGTACATCATCACCATCGGGATGATACCGGAAAGACGTAGAGCTACACTGCAATGGCGCATCACTTATTTCAAAACTCGCAGAAAAAAATTGCGTGTAGAGGTGTTTCTATAGGCAGTTGGGTGGTGTTTAAACTACGAATTAAAGAATTTTCAGTGAATGTTTAATAAAATCTTCCACCTTCAGGCTCATTCCCTGTTCTCTCGAAACGCGGGTAAGGGCCTTGTCCACGGCGGCACGCTGGAATCCGAGGGCTACCAACGCTTCTGCAGCTTCTTCCACGGCGCTGAGTTCCACAGCCACGGGTCCACCAGGTTTTCTGCCCGACTTCACCCCCAGCCTGTCGCGCAATTCCAGGATGATGCGCTGTGCCGTTTTTTCTCCGATTCCTTTCACCGCCTTCAATAACGCAACATTGCCGTTGAGAATTGCCCCGTGCAGTTCTTCCGGTTGCAAACTGCTCAGCATCAGCATGGCGGTATTGTTCCCTACCCCGCTCACCGAGATCAGCATACGGAACATTTCGCGCTCCTGCGGATGGGCAAATCCGTAAAGCACCATGCCCGTGGGCGCCTGGTTTTCAATGCGAAAGCCCAGATGGACGAACACCCTGGCCTGCTTGTGCTGACGCAGTTGTTCGTAAGTGTACAGGGAAATATGCGCCTGATATCCGATGCCGCCGGTAACCATGACCAGTTGCGTGGGCGTAAGCTGCTCGATGGCTCCCTCGATGAACTCGTACATAGCACAAATGTAAATCCTTCGCTCGTAGTGTCGGGCATAAAAAAGGCCATCCGATTGCTCAGATGGCCCCTTGAAGTTACTTCGGAGTTGCGCTTACATGCTTTGCAATACCTCGTTCATGGAACGCACTGCGGCAGCGCTCTTTTCAAACAGCGCCTTTTCGGCGTCGTTCAAAGCCACATCCACAATTTGCTCCCAGCCGTTCTTGCCGATGATCACGGGCACACCCAGACAAATGTCGTTCTGTCCGTATTCGCCTTCCAGCTTCACGCAGCAGGGGAACAGTTTTTTCTGGTCGCATACGATGCTCTGAACCAATACGGCCACCGAAGCGCCGGGCGCATACCAGGCACTGGTGCCAAGCATGCCGGTCAGGGTGGCACCGCCTACCATAGTATCTGCTGCCACCTTCGCCAGGGCGTCGGCTGCGATGAACTGGGAAACGGGTGCGCCGTTGTAGGACGCCAGTCTGGTGAGGGGAATCATGGTGGTATCACCGTGACCGCCGATTACCATGCCGTTTACATCGCTGGCCGGAGCCTGCAGTGCCACGCTGAGGTAGTGTTTGAAGCGGCTGCTGTCCAGGATGCCGCCCATGCCGATGATGCGGTTCTTGGGAAGACCGGTGGCCTTCAGCGCCAGGTAGGTCATGGTATCCATCGGGTTGCTCACCACGATGATGATGGTATTGGGAGAATGGGTCAGTACCTGTTCGGCTACCTGCTTCACGATGCCGGCGTTGATGCCGATCAGCTCTTCGCGGGTCATGCCGGGCTTGCGGGGAATACCGCTGGTAATCACCACCACGTCGCTGCCGGCGGTTTTGCTGTAGTCGTTCGTGCTGCCGGTGATCCTGGTGTTGAACCCGTTCAGGGTTGCGGTTTGCATCAAGTCCAATGCCTTGCCTTCAGCGAAGTGCTCCTTGATGTCGAGTAATACTACTTCTGAAGCGAAATCCTTCATGGCAATATACTCCGCGCAGCTTGCGCCCACATTGCCTGCCCCGATGATACTGATTTTTGTCATAGTGAAAGAGCCGCAAAGTTAGGCAAGCGGCACGGATAGAACAGAGAGGGGAATATGACTTTTTGAGGGTTCGGGGCTAAGATTATTCAGGAAATGGGCTTTTAGCATCAAAGAATGAAAGGTTTGAAGGACGCACATACATACAGAAAGCTAAGACAATATTTAGCCATTCAGCAACTTCTTGGATTGCTCAAGGATATCAGTTTTTGAATCAGTTGTAAATCCGGATTTTTCAGCGCGGTCTAACTTCAGCCGAATCAGGTCAATTTGCTGTTGCTGATTTCTTGCCTGACGAATCAGATCATTAATCAATTCACTCTCACTTGAATATTCTTTATTGTCGATTTGACGTTTAAGCCTTTCATCATTGGGCTCAGTAAAGGAGATGCTCTGTCTTCTCATAACGCTTGAATTGTGGTATAAATATGCACCAATTACGCACCAATAGCAATTTTTTTCAGGTTGCAGATGAGCCCAGTTTTCGGCTACAGCACAAACTTGGTAAGCTTTTGGAGCGATATTTTTCCATGCATCTGAACGAAGGTTCTTTATGGATGTTCATCAACGAATTCCTTTCAAATTTTTGACGTGAAGGAAAAAAGAACTTTAGCTCCGTTCGCAGCGCTTACTTTTCTA
>JAGWYC010000072.1 GCA_018969565.1 Bacteroidota bacterium
GCTGAATAATCGCTGCCTTCGCGTCCCAGAGTGGTTGTGTTGTTTTGTCTGTCGCGTGCAATGAATCCCTGTGTAATGACCGTGTTCTTCATGGCCAGAGGTTTTAGACGGTGCTGCATGAGTTTGGCAGTTTCATCCCACATCACACGCGCCTCTCGATGCAGAGAATCAGTAACAATAAAATTACGCGCGTCGGCCCAGTGGCAACTAATACCCTTTAACAGCAAATAATGACTCACAATTTTGGTTGAGATCAATTCTCCAAAGCTGACAACCTGATCGTATAATTGATCATAATCCTGATTTGGCTGAACCGTTTCCATCAGGCATTCCAGTTCCAGAAAATAATTCGTTGTATTGCTATACACAGGGTGCAGTTTATCAGGAAACAAGGCTTCAATAATGTTCAGGTGTTCCTGTTTTATACCCTCGAGTATTTGATTTGCCCCTGAATCGAGGGCCAAGGTAGCGCGTGTTAATTCCTCAAGGTGGTTGGTGGTTTTTCCTATAGCGCTGATTACCGTCAGGATATGATCATTTTGGAGCTTACCAAGAATCTCGGCAAGGTTGCGAATTCCTGCGGCATCACGCACGGATGCACCACCAAATTTGTATATCTTCATCAATAAAGGGGTTTTGTACCTTTGCATCTGCAAAATAAACCTTCATACATCCCAAATGAAACATTCCGGAATTACCACCCTTGAGCAATTTATTGTGGACCAGCAGGCTTTGTACAAAGATGCCAAAGGGTCACTCAGCAAAATATTCAGAGCTTTGGAACTGGCTGCAAAAATTGTCAATCGCGACGTGCGCAAAGCCGGCCTCGTAGATATTCTGGGGAATAACGGAACAAGTAACATTCAGGGAGAGGAACAAAAAAAGCTGGATGTAATTGCCAATGAAGTGTTTATCAATGCGCTGGCCCGTTGTGGTGAAGTTTGTGCGGTAGTAAGCGAGGAAGATGATGATGTAACATGGATTCCCGAATGTGCGGATCAGAAATATATCGTAGCCATTGACCCTCTGGACGGCAGCAGCAATATTGATGTGAATGCCAGCATTGGTACCATTTTTTCTGTTTACCGCCGCGCAGACAGCAGTAAAGCACCTGTTTTGGAAGATTGTCTGCAACAGGGTAAGCATCAGGTTGCTTCCGGTTATTTCATCTACGGAAGTTCTACCATGTTGGTTTACACGACGGGATTAGGAGTAAATGGTTTTACCCTCGACGATGGTATTCAGGAATTCTGCCTGTCGCATCCTGATATCCGTATCCCTGAACATGGAAAGATATTTTCTGTAAACGAAGGAAACTTCTCGGAATTTCCGGACGGCGTGAAGAATTATATCCACTTCTGTAAGGAAAGCGACAAAGCAACGAATCGTCCTTATGGAGCGCGCTATATCGGCAGCCTCATTGCTGATTTTCACAGGAATTTGCTCAAGGGAGGTATTTTCATTTATCCTCCTACTGCAAAGGCTCCGAATGGCAAGCTGCGGCTGGTTTATGAATGTAATGCTATGGCATTCATCGTAGAACAGGCGGGGGGAAAAGCTTCAACCGGCACCCAACGGGTGATGGATGTTCAGCCCTCTGAACTGCACCAGCGTGTGCCGCTGTTTATCGGTTCAGTAAACATGGTGGATCAGGCTTTGGCCATGCTCAACCAGTCGCTCAGCTCCTAAGCACTTCGCGAATAATTTCTATACTGCGCAGCCTCTTGCCGTGCAGCAAATGGATTTCGCAAAAAACGACCATGCTGTCTATCGTGTGTTGACGCAGTTCTGCTGATGATGGTATCGTATTCAGCACTTCCGGGGTAGCGTGCAGCAGTTGTTTCGCCAGCAGGCTTCCATCCAGATTCAGAAATTTGTCATGGGGCAGAACGGTGTCGCGGGGAATCATACAGCCCGTTTCCGGACTGAATCCTAACCATTGCTCCTCGAAGCTCAGGTGCGGAGCCAGACCCTGATTCTTGAGTAACTGCAACAAAAACCAAAGAGGATGATTGACATAGTTCGGCTCCTTGTTCAAGGAGTCGAAAAAGGTGGTCAACAGCCGGAATAATTCAGGGTCTGGCGCCTTTTCCTGCACCACGTGGTTCAATAATTCGGCACAAAACAGCAATACCTGAATTTTTATAGGATGCTGTAATAATCCTGTAAATCCCTGTAGCGGCTGAATTTCTTTGAGCTTATGGATTTCAGAATTTGAAGCCGGATAGTAAACCAGTTCTACATAGTTCATCAATTGGCTTAGCGGTGCATTTGCTCCTTTTTTTCGCTGTAAACCATGAACGATGAAGGTGAGCAAGCCCTCATCTTCCGTGAAAACCTTCAAAATGGCGCTGTTTTCCCCATAGGGAACTTTGCGAATAATAAAACCTTGGGATTTGAGGGTCATGCCTGATTGCAAAAAAAGGATATTAGGAAGCTCAGGGCCCGGATGGATGAACATTTTTTATTTCCTGCCTGTTTGATAATTTCGTTTACCTCATTTACAAAAAGCCAAAGGATCATGAATAAAAAACTACTCTTCACAGCAATTCCTGTTTTTGTATGCGCCTTGGCTTACCAGGCATTTACCAATACCAATGGACCGGGGGGAGGATACAGCGGCGCTCCGGGTGAAAACACCTGCAATACTTCAGGTTGCCATACGGGCACACTCATCACGGCAGGAACGAAGTGGAGTAAAATCAGGTTGATAGGCAACTTCACCGGAAATGGTTATATCCCTGATTCTACCTATACCGTAACCGTAACTTATCGGGAATCGAGCAGGGCGCGATATGGTGTTCAGATAACCTGCCTTACTTCGGCCAATGACCCCGCCGGCACCTTTACGGCTACCAACAGCAGGGTGCAGAGGGTAACAACTACAGTTTCCGGTAAAACCAGAGAATATATAAGCCATACCACCACAGGCTCCAGTCCGGTGGTTTCCGATAGTGTTGCCTGGACGTTTAGCTGGAAGGCGCCTTCATCCAATATGGGTAACCTCAAATTCTATGTGGCCCTCAATGCCGCTAACAACAATGGTCAATCCAGCGGCGACAGTATTTACAACAGAAATTTCACGCTGGCACCCAGCACGCTGCTACCGGTGGCCACAGCTTCCGCTGATGTGAGCAGCTCCTGCACCGGATATAATGTTCAGTTCAAAGGTTCCGGCACCAATAGTCCCACTTCTTATTCATGGTCATTTCCAACCGGCTCACCAACCAGTTCCACAGCCCAGAATCCGCAGGTTTCATACACGACTACAGGGGTGAAACTTGGAATTCTGACCGTGAGAAACAGCAAGGGACAAAGTAAACCGGATACCTTCAGGGTTACCGTGTTGCAATCACCCATAGCAGCTATTGGAGGGCCCAATTCTGTGAGTATCTGCCCGGGTGATAGTCTGAAGCTAACGGCCAATACGGTTTCCGGTGCCACTTATTTCTGGCCTGGCATGAATAAATCAGGTATCTCGGTTTTTGTAAAAGACAGCGGCAGCTACACTGTTCGCGTTACCGGAACTAATTCCTGCGTGGCGACTTCAGCACCTGTGAAGGTACTTTGGTATCCGGTGCCGCAGACTTCTCTGAAAATTTCATCCGATTCTATTTGCTCTGACCAGGTATTAGGCCTGGTTGCCACAGCCAGTGGAGCGGATTCCTTTCTTTTCTACCGGAATGGAATTCTCGTAGCCCGTCAGAAAAGCAATATATACGTAGATGCCAAACCCTTGAACGGGGCTCGATACAGCGCCCGCAGTAAAGGTGCCAACGGATGCCCGGGGCCACTTTCTACTGAGCGTATATTGTTCGTAAAACAACGCATTCCTGCGCCTGCCCCGGTAGTAAAGCTTCAAAAGTCCGACAGGATAGCTTTCCGATGGCAGATTCTGCCCGGTTCAGTCAGAACGGAAGTGAGCGCTGATTCAGGAAAAACCTGGAAACGAGCAGATTCCGATACCAGCCACTTGTTCAGCGGCCTGAAGCCTGCAACCGATTATAGATTTTATTTCAGAACGGTGAACCCTTCACCTTGCAGTACCGCTGATACCACCATCCATGTTTCCACAGCCGGCTGCGGTGGGCGAGTTATTACTGTTCTTCACGATGATTCCATTTGTTCCGGACAGGAAACGAAGATCATCATCCGTGGTCTTTCCGGTGCCCGCTTCAGTACGAGTATCGGTGGAAATTTCAGCCGTGATACCATCTACACGCTGAAACCTTCTGTTGACGGCAATTACAATGTGATTGTCAAAGACAGTTCGGATTTGTCATGCCCTGATTTCAAGCGCTCGTTCAGCATCCGTGTGGATGTTGCTCCGGCTTTTTCTGTAAGCTACGAAAAAGACCCTGCAGGTCTTTGTGCCGGGGACACGTTGATTTGTAATGCAAGTGCGGGTTTTTATTCCTACCGGACTCTGGTAAACAAGGTTGTTACCGGTACTCAGATGGACAAGCGCATCCGTGTTTTACCCCTTGATGCGAAATCAGGAGACTCACTTCAAATTACAGGGCTTTACGGTGCCTGTATCGCGAAAGCCCCTGCAGTAAAGCTGAATTACCGGAACCTGCCCAATGCCCGCTTCTCAGCGACAGGCTATGTAACATTCCAGTTTACTCCGGCGGATACCGGTCTTGCAAACTACCAATGGAATTTTGGCGACGGCAATACTTCTTCCGCTAAGAGGCCGAATCATACCTATGGCGCTGCCTGGTTCTTCAAAAATGTTCTTGCCCGCCTGAATGTGTCAGATGCACTGGGCTGCAATGCCAGCGATACATTCCGTGTATTTGTTGGTGGGCCGGACGGCGTCGCTGAGGCTGCCGCTGCAGGGATTAGTGTGTACCCGATTCCGGCAGTCAAGGAGCTCTTTGTTCACACCGAACGACAGAAATTGATTGGCGCCACGCTGTTCAATATTCAGGGTATGTCTGTTCGTGAAGCTAAGGGCACTGCTGAGCAGATGTTTATAATGTTGGAAGGGCTGAAGCAGGGTAATTACATGCTTCTGATTCGCACCCGCTCAGGGAACTTCTACCGCTCCGTAGTCGTTGCTGAGTAAGTCAAACCAAACGACGCGACAGGATTTCACGAACCCGGTGGTAAACCTGTAAAGGGGTGTGCCTCCGCCAGTTCAGTTCATCGAGTTCACCACCGAAGTTCAGGTAGTAGTCTATACTGCTGCTGCGAAATTCCGCCAGTACATGTTCACGGAAATTCAGCAGGGCGATCCAGCCGTCTTCCACATCCTGATACCATTCCTCGTAATAGCAGTCGTCGCTTGAGTGGAAGTTCATCACGTTTTCCCCAATCAGGATAAACTTGTCTATGCCTTCTTCCATGAGCAACTCAACAACTTCCCGTTTCAGCGTCATGATGTCGTTGTAAATGGCGTCGTTCCATTCGCCAATCATTTCAATAATGGCATACCGGTGTTCATAATCAACGAACAGGATTTTCAGGTACAGCGTTTGGGAACCGAATTCATCCCACTGCGGGTGAATCAGATGATTGTAAATGCGGTTGCTGAACACAAACTCACTGTATTCCCTTTGGAAGAAGGGACTTCGCTCATCCTCACTGGCATTGTAGAGGTGCTGCCACAAATAAAAAGGCTCAATTGCGTGCACTTCACAAAATTACAGCATCAAAAGCCTGAGTTTTGTATCATCGTACTGGCAATCGGTGGTTCAGCAAAAATTTATCAGGGACTTATTCTGGCTTCAGTTATTGAACTGGCTGATTAAACCTGTCTGGATTCTAGTTCTGGAGAATACGGTGCAAAACAGGCTGGGGGAGGAGTTGTACGGCTCCTATTTCGTGGTGTTTAACTTCAGTTTGTTATTCACCATCATCATGGATATGGGCATGAACAGCATGATTACCCGGGAAACTGCGTCCGGGCACAATCCGCGTCTGCTCTGGAAGTCAGCATTTCCGGCAAAACTGCTGCTCAGCATTGCCTATACTGCCTGCACGCTGCTGATTGGATGGAGCCAGCATCTTTCCACATCGCTGCTTTTCGTGGTCATCCTGAATCAGATGCTCTTGCAATGGATACTTTTTTTTCGCGCTTACCTTCAGGGTGCGGGTAAAGGACGGATTGACGCCTGGTTTTCAGTACTCGACCGCGTAGTAGCCATTGTGTTATGTCTGGCATGGATACAGGGGAGTCTTTTTTCCGGAAAAGAAGGGCTGCTGCTTTTTGCGCTGAGTCAAACGGCGGGTTATGGGTTTGCCTTAATCCTGATTTCAATTCAAGTAAACAGGTTGGTATTCAGAAAGGCCGCCGCGCCGGTAGATTCAGGTTCCGGTACATTGCACATGTTTGAAGTTTTGCGCAGCAGCCTTGGCTTTGCGTTGCTTGCCTTGCTTATGGCAGGTTTTACCAGAATAGATGCCCTGATGCTCCAGCTTTTACGCGAAGATGGCACCTATCAGGCCGGCCTCTATGCACGTGGATTCCGTCTTCTGGATGCAGGGCTTATTTTCCCGGTACTTATGTCCACCTTGTTGTTACCTGCCTTTACATCTAAAACCGGGGATAAAAAAGAACTCACCCGTCTGGCAGAAACCGGAGGGGTATTGATGTTCCTGATGGCTTTGCCTGCTGCGGCCATTGGTTTTGCCTATGCCGGTCCTTTGATGTCCTTACTGAATCCCGAATCTGCAGGAAAGGATTTTGAAGGAATACCGGTGCTGGCCTGGCTCATGCTGGCATATCTGCCTATGAGTCTGGTGTATGTATATGGAACCTTGCTCACGGCCATGAAAAGACTGCGTTTGCTGAACGTTGTGGCCCTCCTGGCAGTAGGTCTGAACATCGCGCTGAACCTGTTGTTTATCCCACGTTTCGGAGCTTTAGGCACGGCCTGGTCGGCAGGGCTCACACAGGCATTTTTTTGTCTGAACTGCATCTGGTTTTCGCGCGGAGCATTGGAGGGAATGCCCGGGAAATATCTGCCGGCAATCTTCATTCTGGCATTGGTCTGCGCTTTGCTGGCCTGGTTCCTGCAATACCTCGGGCTTGCCTGGTACGTGCAGGTTGCCGGGGCCTTGGGCACATGGAGTTTGCTGTTGATTACAGGCAAACTGCACCCTGATTTACATTTGAAGCAATTCCTTTCTGTGCGGGACGCTTAAGGGTAAAATAAAGCAGTATTTTCGCCGTTTGTAAAGCACTCAATGGAAACGCGTGAATACCGGCCGCTATCGGCCCTTGACGTAGTGGATTTCTTCTGGCGCTGGCGCAAATGGCTCATTGGCATAACCCTGCTGGCAGGACTTGTCGGCTTTGTTGCCTCCATGCCCATCTTCATGAAGCCCAAATACAAGGCCACCCATGTGTTCTATCCTTCTAAGAATGCCTCTATCGCCGATGCATTGCTTCAGGATGCGAACCAAAGGCAGAAAGATCCGCTGGAATTTGGTGAAGAAGAACAAGCAGAACAGGCGCTTCAGGTGTTGCAATCCTCTGAGCTTATGAGTCGCCTGGTGCGCAACTTCAACCTGATGAAGCATTATAAGATCGACGCGGCCAATGAAGCGTATCCGCAAACCGCCCTTCAGAATAAAATTGATGAGAACATATCGTTCAGTCGCACCCGCTACTTATCTATCAAAATAGATGTTCTCGATGAAGATGCAGAAATGGCGGCCCGTATTGCCAATGGCATTGCAGCACTGTATGATTCCGTGAAAACCGAGATTCAGCAACAAATAGCCGTGCCGGCCCTTAAAATCGTGGAGCGTAACCTGCAGGCAAAACGCGATCAGATTGCCAACGTACGCGATGAAATGCGCAAACTGGGGGAGATGGGCATCACCAACTACGAAGAACAAAGCCGCGCTATTGCGGAAGAAATCTATAAAGCCCAGGCCGGTGGCCGAAACGACAAAGTGAAAGAACTGCTGGAAGACCAGAAGAATCTGGCGCAGAATGGCGGTGCCTGGATGAGCCTGAATGAAAAAATCAAGCTGGAAGAAGAAAAGGAAAGCGACATCAATGCCATGTACGAGAAACGCAAGATTGATGTTCAGGAGAAATTGTCGCACAAGTTTACCGTGAGTGCGGCCGTAAAGGCAGAACGCAAGGCCTGGCCCGTGCGCCGGTTAATTGTATTGTTGTCCATGTTGGCCGGTTTCGGATTTTGTACCGTTTCCTTGCTCATCTTTGACTTCTATCGTTTCAGAAAGCAGAATCCATCTGTGCAGTGAACGCAGTATCGCTCAGTGAATCAAGGTTGCGCTGGTGGCTTCTTGCCGCGCTGGCCCTGCTGAGCGGTGTGGCCGTAGCACTGGGCTGGCACTGGTTGCCATTGGTGCCTGTGGGTATTGCCCTGTTATTGCTGGCACTTTATCGTCCCGGAGCTTATTTACTGTTTGTAGCCTCAATAGTTCCTCTTTCTGTCGGAGTCAATGATATTGGGGCTAACCTGGGACTTTCCCTCCCCACAGAACCGCTGATATTACTGGCCTGTCTTATTCTGGGGGTGAAGATATTCACCGGAATAAAAGCCGACAGGAATTTATTGTTACACCCATTGAGTATCCTGGTGATGCTCTACCTGATCTGGATGTTCATCACGGCAGCCACCAG
>JAGWYC010000073.1 GCA_018969565.1 Bacteroidota bacterium
GCTTGCCTGGGCAACTTTTGGACTCTTTCCTGTCCTGCTTCATGCCCAGACCATCACCGGAAAGGTATTGGATGCAGATTCCCTACAGCCGCTTCAAGGGGCCGTTATCCGCAATCTCAACAACGGAAAGACCACCGAAAGCCTCAGCGACGGTAGTTTCAGTATCGCTGCCGTGGCCGGACAGAAAATTGAAGCCCTGTTTGTAGGATTCAAGCTGCAAACCCAAACCGTAAAACCGGGTGCTACCTCTATCGAGTTCAGACTGGCGAAAGAAACGGTGGATGAACGCACCGTGGTCATCAAGGCCAGCAGGCTGAAAGATAAAATCAGGGAAGGTGGGCTCACTGTAGAAAGCATGAGCGCCCAGACCATCAAGGAAACCCCGGCCAGCGATTTCTACGAAGGCCTCGGTCACTTGCGGGGCGTAGATGTTACTGCAGCGAGCATGGGATTCCGCATCGTGAATACCCGTGGTTTCAACAGCACCAGCCCGGTGCGCAGCTTGCAACAAATTGATGGAATGGACAATCAGGCTCCCGGGTTGAACTTTTCTCTGGGGAATTTTTTAGGCGCCAATGAACTGGATGTGGCCAATACCGAGATTGTGGTAGGAGCCTCCAGCGCCTTTTACGGCCCGAATGCCTTTAACGGCGTGATCAGCATGACCACCAAAAGCCCCTGGAAACATCAGGGTCTTTCGGCGCAGGTGAAAATCGGCGAGCGTGAATTCGGCCAGTTAATGTTGCGCTACGCCAAGGCCTTTAAAAACAGCAAGGGAAGGGAAGTATTCGCCTTCAAGACCGGACTAAGCTACATGCGCGCCTACGACTGGGTGGCAGATAATTATAATCCCACCCTGGACAGCAAGGCCGGCAGGAACAATCCGGGCGGCTATGACGCGGTAAATATCTATGGCGATGAAGTGTTCGGTACGGCGGCCAATGACCAGGTTTCCATGGAAAGCCGCCGCAGAACCCCCGGCCTGGGCGCCTATTACCGCGATGGCTATGCCGAGAAAGACCTGGTGGATTACAATACGCGCAACCTGAAAACCAACGTGTTGCTGGCCTATAAACCAAACACTAAGAACGAGATCCAATACGCTTTCAATTTCGGCACCGGTACCACGGTATATCAGGGCGACAACCGTTACAGCCTTAAGGATATTCTCTTCTTCCAGAACAGGGTGGAGTGGATGGGCCGCAAAGGACATCTGCGGTTTTATGCTACCAATGAAGACGCAGGAAAAACCTACGATGCCGTGCTCACGGCCTTCCTCATGCAGAATGATGCCAAACCCGGCGGATACTGGTTTTCTGATTACCAGAATTACTGGCTGAATAATATGGTGGGCAAGGTGAAAAGCCTGCCCGGATACAATCAGTTAGGCACCTTCATACCCGGACTTCCCAATTACAACCCCAACTGGGCGTCTGATCAGGAGGCATTACTGCGCAAGTATTCCGACAGCTTGTTCCGTTGGCATGCTATCGCCAGGGCGCAGGCGAACAGGGGCACTAACTATCAGGGCCTCACGTATCCCGACCCTTACTATACACGCCTCACACCAGGTACCCCTGAGTTTGTTGCGATGAAAGATAAATTCACCTCCGCTTATAGTTACAGCAGAGAAGGCGGCCCAACCGGTTCAAGGTTCTACGATCGTTCCGCCTTATTCCACCTCACAGGTGAACGCAGGTATTTCTGGGGAGGAACGAAAATTACCACCGGTTTCAGTGCCCGTTTGTATCGCCCCAATTCCAATGGAACCATCTTTTTAGATACCGGTAAAGCACGCATCCAGAATGCCGAAGCCGGTATTTATGTGGGCATTGAGCGCAAACTTTGGGATAACCGCTGGAAAATCAATGCTGCGGCCAGGGTGGATAAGAACCAGAATTTTCCGGTGCTGGTGTCTCCGGCGGCTTCTATCATTTACACCAGAAACAAAAACAATATTTGGAGGGCGGGTTTCAGCAGCGCCATCCGAAACCCTACCCTGCAAGATCAATACCTCTATTACAACGTGGGAAGAGCCGTGCTGCTCGGCAACAAAAACGGCATCAAGAATGTGTGTGAGCTGGACAACTTTGTGGATTTCCTCAATACCCTGAATCGCGATACGCTGAAACGCATTGATATCCCGGCCATACGCCCCGAAAGCGTGCGCACCGGCGAAATCGGTTACAAAGGAATTCTGATGAACGGCAAACTGTTGGTGGATGCGGGCTATTATCTTAGTTACTACACCAACTTCATCGGCTACAGATTGGCTGTCGATGTACAATTTGATTCAGCCTTATTCCTGCCAAAAACAGCTCAAATTTATCGCGTCGCTTCCAACAGCCGCGATGTGGTCAGCACACAGGGCCTTTCAGCAGGCGTAAGCTATTTCTTCGCTAAAGAGTTTAGTGTAGGTGGAAACTGGAGCTACAATGCGCTGAATCGCAGAGGCAGCGCAGACCCTTTGATTCCTGCCTTCAATACCCCGCGTCATAAGTTTAACCTGATGTTCGGAGCCTCTGACATCAACAGAAAGTTCAACTTAGCGGGAAAGGAACGCAGTATCAAGAACATCGGCTTCAACGTAAACTTCAAGTATGTGGAAGGTTATCGCTTCGAAGGGTCTCCGCAGTTTACCGGAGATGTGCCTTCCTATTATATGCTTGATGCTCAGGTGAGTAAGAATATTACAAAGTGGAAATCTACGCTGAAGCTGGGTGCCTCCAACCTGACCAATAATATGGTTTTCCAGGTTTATGGCGGTCCGAGGATAGGCAGAATGGCCTACATCAGCCTGACTTATGAACCCTGA
Organism: Bacteroidota bacterium; assembly: GCA_018969565.1. Taxonomy (GTDB): domain Bacteria; phylum Bacteroidota; class Bacteroidia; order NS11-12g; family UBA955; genus REEB481. Next base: position 2,816 of record JAGWYC010000073.1, read on the forward strand.
TTTTTGAAAACCCGTTGCTTTCACGTAGTTTAGCCAACTGAAACAAACCAAATAGAACATGAAGAAAATACTACTATCAACTGTTTCACTGCTTGCTGCTGTGTCAACCATGGCGCAGATTAAGTACGTGGACATCATGTATCCTGAATCAAGCGTTCAGGTTACGAAGAATGTACAGTATGCCACACACATCACCGTACTGCCCGTGTTGTTCGGCGGTAATCCTGCTCCGGAAAACCTCACCATGGACATCTACAGCTCATCTTCAAACACAGATGCTGCCAAACCCCTGGTGATTTTCCTGCATACCGGTAACTTCCTGCCCCGCTACGTGAACAACGGAGCCACCGGTGCACGGGACGACAGCGCTACTGTGGCGTTCTGCAAAAGGTTGGCCCAAAGGGGCTATGTGGTTGCTGCAATGAGCTATCGCCTCGGCTGGAATCCCGCCAGCACAGACGAAAACGTTCGCCGCGAAACCATTATTAACGCTGCATACCGCGGTGTTCAGGATTTGGCTGCCTGCGTGCGTTATTTCAAGAAAAATGTAAGTGCCGGTGGCAATACCTACGCCGTTGACACTACCAAGATTGCCGTTGGCGGACAAGGTACCGGTGGATATATTACCCTGGCTTATGCTACACTGGATCGTCAGTCTGAAATCCGTATCGAGAAATTTTATAACCTGAACACAAAGAAATGGATGGTTCAGGACAGCCTGTTGATGGGTGACCGCAATGGCTTCAAGATTCCCGGTACCATAGGACAGCTGGTGATTGAAAACCACAAAGGATACACTTCAAACGTGAAAATTTCTTTCAACATCGGCGGCGCCCTGGGCGACAGCAGCTGGTTGGAAAAAGGCAGCCTGCCCATCATCAGCGTGCACAGCATCCAGGATCCTTTTGCACCTTACAAGTTGGGTATTGTAAGCGTACCCGGTACCTCTCCGCCACTGAACGTAGTGGACGTTTCCGGCAGCTATGACGTGATGGAGCGCACCAACAAATACGGCAACAACGCTTCATACAAAGGCAAGGTGAACGATGTGTACACCATGCAGGCCAACAAGTTGAACAAAGGCCTAGATGGTCTGTTCCCCATTGCCGGTGCTGCCAATGCTTCCGGACCTTACGAATGGTGGGATACCACGGCCATCAAGGCACTGGGCCTGCCCAACACCGCTACCATCCTGAAGAATGCTGATGCCACCAATCCCCTGCACAAGGTGCTCGGTAAGAGCCGCGCCATGTTGTATGTGGACAGCATCATGGGCTATGTGGCGCCCCGCCTGGCGGTGACCATGGGTCTGGTGGCTTCTGTAGGTGTTGACGAGCAAAACCTCGCCAGCAACATCAACATCTTCCCGAACCCCACCAACGGTAATATCCGCATTGTGAACAACTGGACTAACCGCAGCATGGAAGCCATTTCCATCCGCGACATCAACGGCAAAACTGTGTTTGAAGGTAAACTGACTTCAGATGCAGTGGCCCTGAACAACCTGAGCCTGAAGCCGGGTGTTTACATGGTGGAGATCGCCCTGACCGGTGGCATAGCCCGCCAGAAACTGGTGGTGCAATAAGCCATTTCAACTTTTATCTGATGAAAGGAGCCGCCTGTGCGGCTCCTTTCTTTTTTTCACGCGGGGCGGACTTAAATTCGCAACATCATGAGGGGCCTTTGGTGGAAATGCTCAGGCGTGGTCCTGCTGGCCTACGCGCTATTTTTCGGATTGTATATTCCGCTTAAACCCGCCATTTCAGGCGTTGATGCAGATGGAAAAATGAGGGTGCGAAGCGGCGATAGTGTCATCCGACTGCATATTCAGGGCTACAATACCTTTTTTCAGTCGGTAAAGCCGGAAGTAATCCTTAAAAAAGACAGTATTTGCTTCGTTTCAGGAAGCGTACATGGCAAAGGACAAAATCTGGATGCTGATTTTGTGTTGAAATTAGGACCTGATGCACCCGATCATCTGCTGCTCAACCTGATTACCTGGGACAGCCTGCACGGATTCATGGAGTTTGACAATGCCCTCGCGCTGGAACGCTCAGAAGGCGATACTCTGGGAAGTACCTTAATCAAGGAAAATCCCCTGAAGAATTACAAGCAGGTTGCGTTTCAGGGACTCACCTTCCCTTACCGCAGTATTCTGGAAGAAACCATACGCAACCTGTTGTTCCATGTTCCACAATGGTTCAGCATGATTATCCTGCTTCTGGTGGCGGCCATTTACAGTGCTTTGTATTTGCGAAGTGGAAATCTGGAACACGATGCCGCAGCCTCCGGGTTCACCTCCATGGCAGTGTTGGCTGGAGTTTTGGGAACCCTTACCGGTTCTGCCTGGGCCAGAGCCACCTGGGATGCCTGGTGGACCAGCGACCCGAAGTTGAACGGGGTGGCCGTTGGATTAGCCATGTATATCGCATACCTGATACTCAGAGCTTCGCTGGATGACCGTCATAACCGGGCCAGATTGGCTGCCGTTTATAACCTGTTTGTGTTTCCGGTCTTCATCGCCCTGATTGTGGTGATGCCGCGTTTGTCAGCCGTATCCCTGCATCCCGGGAGCGGCGATACCGTGAATTTCCGCCAATACGACATGGACAATACCCTCAGGATGTTCTTTTATCCCGCAGTGGCCGGATGGACGCTCCTGTATGTATGGATGGCATCCTTGTCCATCCGTTTGAATAAAATCAATCTGAAAAAAGCACTTAACTTCTGAACCATGAAATTCGGTTTCAATCAATCTATACGGAAAGCACTGTTGAGTCTGATGGTATTTCTTGGCATCAGCACTGCACTAAAAGCTTCTGACGCCGCTCAAATGCTGCGCGCCAATGGTAAAAATAATGCGGTGATTGCTGTATTGGCCATCATTTTTACCGGCCTGGTTCTTTATCTGGTAAGGCTGGACAGAAAAATCCGCCGTATGGAACAAGATCAAAAAAACAAGCAATCATGAAACTGGTTCATATCCTGGGAATCGTGTTTATAGGCATTGCCCTGGCCTTTGTGGTGAGCCTGTACGGTAATCCCACCAAATATGTATCCTTCCCGGAGGCAGCAAACTATGCTGCGGAGCATCCTGATAAGGAATATCATGTGGTCGCGAAGCTGGACAAGCAAAAGGAGCTGGTGTATAATCCAAGGCAAAATCCGAATTACTGCTCTTTCTATGCGATTGATTCCCTGAATAACCCTGCTAAAGTGGTTTACCATAATGCGAAACCACAGGATATTGAACGCACCGAAAAGGTGGTCCTGATTGGAAAATGGTCCGGTGATCATTTCGAGGCAAGCTCTATTCTGAGCAAATGTCCCAGTAAATACAACGAAGAACTGAGTAAGGAGCAACTTTCCCGCTGATGCAGGAACCTACGATTACGTTTAACGGAGAACATCTGTTCATCGGCAACCTGGGTCATGCCCTGGTTGTTCTTTCTTTTTGTACCGCACTTTTTGGCGGAATCTTTTATTGGCTTTCGGTAAGCAGAAATGACGACAGCCTGCGCAAGGCAGGCAGGGCCATGTTCCTGCTGCATGCGCTGTCGGTACTTGGGGTATTTGTATCGCTGTTTGTCATCATTCAGAATCATTACTACGAATACCAATACGCCTGGCAGCACAGCAGCAACAGCCTTCCCCTGAAATACATGATATCCTGTTTCTGGGAAGGGCAGGAGGGAAGTTTCCTGCTCTGGATGTTCTGGCATGCGCTTATTGGGGTAATCCTGGTCTTCAGTGCCAAATCATGGGAAAGCCCGGTGCTGGCCATTATGTGTCTGGTGCAGGTTGCCTTGTCCACCATGCTGCTGGGTATCGGTGATGCTCCTTTCAAAATCGGCAGCAGCCCCTTTGAGCTGACCCGCGTTTTGAGCCCGGATTTATTGCAGGCCCCGGTGCTCCAGACCATGGGCAAGGGCAATTATCTGAAGATATTAACCGATGGCAACGGTCTGAATCCGCTCTTGCAGAATTACTGGATGGTGATACATCCTCCAACGCTGTTTTTGGGTTTTGCAACGGCCATTGTTCCATTTGCCTACGCCATGGCTGGTATCTGGACAGGCAGGCTGCGTCAATGGCTTACACCTGCACTTATCTGGGGATTGATTTGCAGTGCCGTGCTGGGTACCGGAATCATCATGGGCGGTTTCTGGGCGTATGAATCATTATCATTTGGCGGTTACTGGGCATGGGATCCCGTAGAGAACGCATCGTTGATGCCCTGGCTGCTGATTATCGCAGCAGTGCATTTGATACTGGTGGCAAGAGCCACGGGAAGGCACCTGGTTACAGCCATGCTGTTGGTCAGCATTTCGTTCTTCCTGGTGCTGTATGCAACCTTCCTGACCCGCAGTGGGATTTTGGGTGATGCGAGTGTGCACAGCTTCACCGATCTGGGTATGAGCGGACAACTGTTGCTCTTCCTGTTTCTATTCATTTTCTTATCTGTATTGTTCAGTACACCTGCCGGAGAACCTCGCCAGTGGCTGGCTGTGGCCTTTGTCGGATTGATTATGATTAATCTGATACCGGCTGTTTTGGTAGAAGGTGGCTACGCGGTGCCTTCCTGGCTTGGTGTAGGCATCAGGGTGCTTGATATTTTAGCATTTGTTGTTTCGATGTATGTGTTTGTGCGCAACTTGAACAAGCAGGTAGGTGCGGTCAAAGAAGAAGAACAACTGTTCAGCCGTGAACTTTGGATGCTGGCAGGCAGTCTTGCCGTGGTACTAAGCCTGGTGCAGGTATTCCTCAGTACCAGTAATCCGGTGTGGAATAAGTTGTTCGGACTGAATCTGGGCACCCTCAAGGAAGCGGACTACAACCAGGTGCAGTTATGGCTGGCCATGCCGATTTTATTGTTTATCGGCGCTACCCAATTCCTGGCCTACCGGAAAACGGATGCACGGCAACTGGGTCGCGATATGTTGCTGAGCGCATCCGTGGCGCTGGCCATATCCGTTGCCGTTAATTTTTCGTTCCAGATTATCTCATTTAAGTACCTGTTATTCCTGTTTCTGGGGGTGTATGCAGTAGTGGCCAATATTCTGTACCTGAACAGACAGAAGCACAAACTGAAACTCGGAGGTGCCTCTATTGCTCATGCAGGATTTGGTGTCCTGATGGTGGGCGTGCTGATTTCATCAGTAAATAAAAAGGTGCTGAGCGCTGTGCCCGTCGATCCTTCCGGTAAAACACCCACTCTGGCGGAAAATATTACCTTGTACAAGAACCGAACGGCCTTGATGAAACCTTACGAGGTTCAGTTCAAAGGTGTTCATCAGGATGGCCTGAACAAGCATTTTCAAATTCATTTCACCAAAAGAAATCCCAAGGATTCTTCCATTGCCGACAGTTTCTCGCTGTATCCTCTGGCCCAGAACAACCCCAAAATGGGACTGCTGGCCGAGCCCGATACCCGGCATTACCTCTGGGCCGACTTGTTTACCCATGTAAGTTACGAAAGCAGCCTGGAACAGGAAGAGCCCTTCGGCGATTTTAAAACCGATACCTTCACCTTGTTTCATTCGAAGCTCAGTGCGGATGGATTACGGAAAATTACGCTGGACTCTATCATCACCACTAAGGAAGAATCAACCGGTACCATTCGCATTCAGCCTCGGTTCAGCGTAGAAACCCTGGATGGGGTGTTCCATGCCATGCCGTATCACGACTACCAGTTGAATCTGGGTTTAATCGGAACTCGAGATACCATTCTGGATGCAGCGGGATTATTGATTCGTTTTGATA
>JAGWYC010000074.1 GCA_018969565.1 Bacteroidota bacterium
ACCGTGGAATAGTTCCGAACGTACAGTGTTTGGTGCCCTCCGCCTTGGTTTCGGGCGGATATTCTTCAACCATAGCGGCATAATTGTTGACAGCCTGAATAGTCATGTTTCAAAAGGGTAATTTCTTTAACCGCACTGCCTTGTTTCGTTGTAGCGGCAGGTTGTTTCTGATGTTTAATCTCCTTACGCTTTCTGAAGCGCTGAGTGCTGACATACCGGGTAAGGGCAAGCACAGTATTACACCCATGCTGGGCATCACAGGCAACGTCAATTCACCAACGCCTTTTGCATTATCTCCGGGCGCAGATTTGCAAATTCAATATTTGAATGGAGATAATTTGCGTACCCCCCTGGCTTTGCGATATGAATACCGTTTGAAGAAGGGCCGGGCCTTAGGTGCCAGTTTTTTGATGAATTATAACCCGCTGTATCTGGCGCCTGCCTTTCGCGAAAAGAGTTCGGGTTCAGGAATGTTTATAGGGCCTGCAGTTGATGCACAAACGGGCAGTCTTCCCGGTTTGCTGTTTCATTATTCGGCTTCGATGAATTTTAAGTTGATCAAGTTCTTTGGTTCGGCCGGGCTTGGTTCCTACTTTCAAAAACCCGTTGAAGACCTTACGGCGGATTACAGTTGGTATAAGAATGCCCCGGCAGAGTTTTACCCCTTTGCTGTTGCTGCCACGCACCAATCCACGCGGCGTGTATTGCCCATCACCGCAATCAGTTTAGGTTTCCGGCTGAAGCACCTGGAGTGCTCCTGGTCGCTGCATCGTTCATTGCTAAGCCCTGTGAAGCCGTTCGAATACAACGGGGTTCAGTTCGATAACAAACTCAGGTTCAGGAGTATGGGTTTTTACCTGGGTTATCGGTTTGAGTTCTGATGCTCCCGCTGCATGACGCAGACGGAATCAGGATCCGATGAACCGGCCTTTCAGGGAAATAACCTTTTCTTCTGCTAAGGCCCAGTCGGCTTCAACATCAATATTCACGCGGAAGTCCATATTGTTTTCCCAGTAGGTAAGTTTTTGTCCGTATAGGCTCCGCTGTTCCAGTAATACGGAGGTTTTGGTCAGGTATATACTTCCGTCGCGCATGAAGGCCGGAGGAAGCTCCTGGCGTCTTTTTATAATTTCTTTTTCGCCGGTGGCAATATGCAACAATCCCTGAGCATCCGGCTCAAACAACCAGTGCGGATTGTATTCATGCGGCACTGGCACTACCGATACCAGCGCATCGGCATCCAGGGTGAGAAAGCGTTCAACTGCTCCGATCAGGGAGCCTTTTTGGCGAAGGGGCGTGGTGGGTTGTAGCAGACACACGGCGTCAAAATGCTTGCCCTGTTGCAGGTAATATTCCAGTGCATGGATTACCACGTCGATGCTGGCTGTGGTATCTGCTGAAAGTTCGGCGGGCCTCAGCCAAGGTACTTCAGCTCCGCATTCACGGGCTACTTCGGCATAGCGTTCGCTATCAGTGCTCACCAAGGTTGTATGGATATAAGGACATTCTTGGGCAGCCTGAACCGAATACCAGAGCAGGGGTTTCCCGTCCAGAATCCGGATATTTTTGTCTTTCACGCCCTTGGAACCCGAACGGGCCGGGATAATGGCCAGGATATTGCGCAAATCAGTAGGCAATGGTTTTGTGGAATTTGAGCGGCAGGGTGCTGAGCAATTCGGCTATTTTCAGGCCTGCATCTCCACCGCCATATACATGCGAAACGGGAATATTCCTGTTGGTATTATGGATTTGCACCGCTTTGAGGATGGCTTCGCGATCATAAGGCACATCCAGCACGTTAAAGCCGCGGTCGCGTTTATTCTGGCGTGACCCGATATTTACCACGGGAACGCCCAGATAAGCACATTCGCGTATACCCACACTGCTGTTTCCCACCAAGCCTTTGGCATTCAGGAGCAAACGCAGGAAATCATCGGGTTCCATGTTCTTGAAGAAGTGAAACTTGTGAAGGTCATGGTCTTCGCGAAAGGTGCGAATGCCGCTTGAGGTGGCATCGGCGCCCGCATCCACATTAGGCCAGAACCACAACACCTGCTCCCCGCTTTGGTACATGGCGCTCAAGGTTTCTTCAATCTGTTTGCGGGCCATATTGAACTCGTTGGTTACCGGATGTTGCATCACTACCCAATAACCTTTGCGCACATCGGGTTTCTGGCCTACACCGCCATATTTTTCATAAGGGTCGAAGTCGAGGGCCGGTTGCTCTTTGATGCGCGCCGCAAGGTCTATACTGGGACATCCCGTATTGAATACCGAATCAGGTTCTTCACCCAACTTGATCACACGTTCATAGGCTGATTCAGAGGCTACAAAATGGTAATCGGCCAGCTTGGTGATGGCATGGCGCACCTTTTCATCAATATTTCCGGTTACCTCGCCGCCCTGTATATGCACCAGCGGGATGTTCATATATGAAGCGGCAATAGCCGTGGCCATGGTTTCAAAGCGGTCGGCAATGGTGAGCACCATATCGGGTTTGATGTTGTTGAAAACCGTGCTGAGCTCCAGGATCCCGATGCCGGTGGTCTTGGCTGCTGCCGTAAGGTTCTCGCCTTCAAGCACATTGAATACCTGTGCGGTGATGTCGAAGCCGTCCTGTTTGATGTAATTTACGGCGGAGCCATAGCGATCCAACAGGGCAGAGGCTGCAACGACCAGTTGCAGTTCAAGTTCGGGGTGATCTTTTATGGCCTGCAGCGCGGTTTTAATGCGGCTGTAACTGGGTCTTGCGGTTACCACCACACATATTTTTCTTCGGCTCATGGTTCTTTTCGTTTGGGGGGGCTTGGGTAGATTCAGGGTTTAAGGTGTTCGGGTTTAAGAAAGGACCAGCGCGCCAGATTGTTGCTGAGCGCCTTCCCCAGGCAATCGCGGAACTGTTGTGCCGGTATTCCGGCATCGCCCGGTTTTTTTGATTCCAGGTCGTCAAGGGTAAGTATATGTCCGGCCTCCAGGTCTTTATTCACGCAGAGGCTCTTGCCAAACATGGTTTTCAGGGTTGCGTATGATGAGGAATCAGCCTTTGCCACCGGGCTGTCCAAAGCTTGCCTGATTTGGCGGCATCCTTCGGCGAGTGCAGCCGTTTCTTCTATGGTCAGCGAAGCCTTGGCATCCGGGCCGAACATAGTTTTATGGAACACCACATGAAACTCCAGCATGGAAGCACCCAACGCTGCTGCGGCAAGGCCGGCGTATATGTTGGCGGAATGGTCTGAAAAGCCCACCGGAATACCGTAGCGCTGCCTCATTTCCGCCATCACCTGTAAGCCCCATTGTTCGGGTTGGGTAGGATAGGCTGTGGTGCATTGCATCAGACTCAGCTTGTTGCCGAAAGGCTTCAGGAAGGCGATGGTACCGTCCAACTCTTCCCAGTTGCTCATTCCTGATGACAGTATGATGGGTTTTCCGGTTTGGGCAATACGTTGCAGCATCAGAAAGTTGCTGAGTTCCCCGGAGCCGATTTTATACTGTTTCACCCCAAGTTGTTCCAGCAGTTCCACGGCAGCCACCGAAAAAGGAGAGGCCAGAAACTCCATGCCTTTTTCCTCACAGTGTGTCTTCAGCCCGGCCCATTGCTCGGCGGTAAATTCCATGCGCTTCCAATAGTCAAAGCGGGTGGCATCTTCATAGCTGAAGTTCACACGGAACTGCTCCAGGCCACTGCTTTCCGCTTCGGCAATATGAACCTGGAATTTTACGGCATCAACTCCGGTTTCCGCCAAAGCATCAATGTAAGAATGGGCTATGCCCAGACTGCCCTCGTGGGCCTGTGCGATTTCTGCAATAAGGAACATGGTCAAGGCTCAGGATTCCTTGAACTTCAAACGGAAATAAGGATTCTGTGCGTAGATATTTTCGATAATCTCTACCACCTTGAGTCCTTCCAGCGCATTGGTGGTAGGGAATTCACCGCCATTGAGCGAATTGATTACGTTGTCAAAGATGTAGTTGTGGTTTGCCGCACTGCCCTTGTAAGGTCCATAATCGTTGGCAGGATTTGCCGGGGGAAGCTCAGGCATTGTATAATCCTGGATATGGCAGTATTCCACTTCGTTCATGTATTGCCCGCCGATTTTAACCGTGCCTTTGCTGCCAATAATGGTGATGCTGCTTTCAAAATTTTTGTCCCATACGGCAGTACTGTAGTTGAAGCTGCCCATCCCGCCGTTTTTAAATCGGAACTGAACCAGTCCGCTGTCTTCAAACTCGGTGCTGTTTTGGTGGGAAAAGTCAGCAAATTGCGCTTTAATGTCGGTAATGTCGCCGAACAGCCAGAACATGATGTCTACGAAATGGCTAAACTGGGTGAACAAGGTACCGCCATCCAGCACGCGCGAGCCCTTCCAGCCTCCGGCTTTGTAATATCGGTCATCGCGATTCCAGTAGCAATTCACCTGTACCAGATGAATGTCGCCAAGAATCTGATTCTGAATGAGGTCTTTAATCCAAACGGAGGGGGGCGAATAGCGATTCTGCATCACGCAAAACACCATTTTGTGTTGTTGCATGGCCTTGAAAATCACCTGTTCGCAATCGGCCTTGGTGAGGGCCATGGGTTTTTCAATCACTACATGGTGGCCGCTTTCTAAACCGGCAAGTGCATGGCTTGCATGCAAACCATTGGGCGTGGCAACACAGAGCACGTCGAAGGCCGGGCCATCACGCAGTAAGTCTTCCAATGAAGAAAAGAAGGGAACCTGATAAGCGTCTATACCCAACACCTCTTTGTTTCTGATGTCGGCCAGGGCTACCAGTTCCGCCTGCGGGTTGCGTACCACCATTTCGGCGTGGCGCTTGCCAATATGGCCGCAACCTATTACGGCAAATTTGTAAGTATTCATGGTTGTTGCTGAAGCTGTTGATTCGTGATTTGGTAGATTTTATCGCAAAGGTCTAACATACGACCGCGGTGTGCAATGATGATGATGGTTTTACCGCTTTTTCTCAGATTTTGAATGCTCTGCAGCACTTGCATTTCAGTTTGTTCGTCTAATGCGCTGGTTGGCTCATCAAGAATGAGCAGGGGGCGGTCAAAGTACATAGCCCGGGCCAATGAAATCCGTTGCTTTTGGCCTTCAGAGAGGTTGTTGCCGCGGTCTTCAATTTCGAGAAATGGCCATTCAACTTCGGGCCCGGCAGGTATAAATGCAGCCTGTTTCAGGCATTCAATGACCCTGGGCAGATCAACAGCACCCGGTGCTTGTCCTAAGGCTACATTTTCGGCCAGCGTTCCCTGGAACAGAAATGGTTCCTGACTCACGTAACCGCATAAACCCGATAAGTTCTGCGGAGCATGCAAGGGTGTTCCGTCGCACAGAATATCACCGCTGTCGGCCTGCTCCATGCCCATGATGAGTTTAAGCAATGTGCTCTTTCCGGAACCGGAAGCGCCGACTATACCCAGGCAGGTGCCGCGGACTATTTCGAGGTCCACCGCATCAAAAACTTTATGTGCATTTCTGTGATAGCTGAAACTCAGCTTACGCAAAGCAATGGATTGACTAAAGTTTTCCGGGCCTTCCGACTGTTCTGTGGGTTCCGGTTCTTCGCAGTCAAGCAGCCTTTTTATACTGTAATGGTGTGCCTTGATGTGCAGATTGGCCTGCAAAACCCTGTTGGCTGCAGGAATCAGTCTGAATATAGAAAAGGCGAGCAAAGCAGCCGTTACCCGCACATCTCCGGGATTATCGCTTAGGAAATAACCATAGAATACCAGGAGGATGATGCCCAGGAGCGCAACAATCTCATTAATCCTGCCCGGAATCAACTGGAAACTCACGGTGCGAATACCGGCCGATGTAAATCCTTCCTGATACAAACGGAACTTCTCGAAAAAGCGCTGCTCAGCCCGGTGCACACGGATATCAATAAACCCCGGCAGCCCGAAATCAAGAATATGTGTGGCTTTCTCTCGGTAATAACTGCTGGTTCTTCCCAGATTAAATACCCGATTTCTGGTATATCGGTTCACCAGATAGAATGAAGGGATAAACAGTCCGCACAGAAATAAGAGCAGCAGCGGTTTATACATGCCGAAAACCAGCAGCAGCGATCCAACAACGACCAATTCCGAAATCAGATTGATCACAGGAAAATACACGCCCGTTACGAAATGAAATGGTGTGAACAGAACCTTGTCCGATAGCTGGGCTGCATGGTGCTCAAAACTATGTTCTGCGCCTGCCCGAAAATGATGACGATAACAGCGTGCAGCCAGGCTGGAAACGATGGATAAGGCGTTCATCCGGGTGTATCTGTAAAAAAGAATGGCCAATAGGTTTTTCAACAGAAAAAACACCAGAATGACCATCACCAGAAAAATCAGAAAATGGGCTTCCGAGTGAAAGTGAATGAACTCGTAAATCCAGCGGATTTTGCTGCTTTTCTCAAGGAAACTCTTGTCAATGGCCAGCATCAGCACCGGCACCATCGCCGAAAGTCCCAGCACATCGGCCAGCGAAATCAGTGTGGCAATAGCGAGAATCAGGTTACTGCGCCGTCTTTGCTTGTCCGTAAGCAGCAGTCGGATATGCCGGAGGGTGAACAGAATGGGTTTTGTTTCGGACAAGGCAGGCAAATTTAACTTAAATCCTGCTTTAGCGTAAAGGCAGCGGCTGTCAGGTTAACCCATTGACTCTGAAGGCTATGTGCAGTAGTTCCATAATTCGCCCCCATGCATTTCTTTTGCACTACATGTCAGAACGTATTCTGGTAATTGGTGCCTGCGGGCAAATCGGCACGGAACTGGTGGAAGCCCTGGCCGGTATTTATGGAAATGGGAATGTACTGGCTACCGATGTGCGTGATGCCGGGAATGTGCCCGATGTTCCTTACAAAAAGCTGGATGTGCTGGACCAGAAGGGGGTTGCAGAAACCATCATGCAGTTCAGGCCGCATCAGATTTACCATCTGGCAGCTTTGCTCAGCGCGACTGCTGAAAAGAACCCGAAGCTGGGCTGGCAACTGAACATGGATGGCTTGTTCTACGTGCTGGATGCTGCCCTCGAAGCCGGTGTGGGGAAGGTTTACTGGCCCAGCAGCATCGCCGCCTTCGGCCCCAATACGCCCCGTCTGGATACTCCGCAGTATTGTGTCATGGACCCGAATACAGTCTATGGCATCAGTAAGCTGGCCGGTGAGCGCTATGCCGAATACTATTTCAGGCGCTATGGCCTGGATGTGCGCAGCATTCGCTATCCGGGCCTGATTGGCTGGAAAGCAGCACCCGGCGGTGGTACCACCGATTACGCCGTGTCTATTTACTATGACGCATTGCAGAGCGGGCATCATCACTGCTTCCTTCGGGAAGATACCTTACTGCCCATGCTCTACATGCCTGATGCCATCCGCGCTACGCTGGAAATCATGCATGCCCCCGCAGAGCAGATCAAAATCCGCAGCAGCTACAACCTGTCGGGAATGTCATTCACCCCAACACAAATTGCCGACAGCATCGCCCGTGTGATGCCCGGCTTCAGCATATCCTGCGAGCCGGATTACCGTCAGGCCATTGCCGATAGCTGGCCCGGCAGTATCGACGACAGCCGGGCACGTTCCGACTGGGGCTGGAAACATCAGTTCGACCTGGATGCCATGACGGCAGATATGCTGCACAACCTGAAAACGGTAAAAGGTATCGGGCGCACTGAAGGATTTTAACGACTTTTGCGCCACTTAACTGTTAACGTTTCGTGGCCGACATAAAACTGCATTCTGTAGCCGAAGCAATTGAAGATATCCGCAACGGTAAACTCGTTATCGTAGTAGATGACGAAGACCGTGAAAACGAAGGCGACTTCGTTACGGCCGCGCGGAACATGACTCCTGAGTTGGTGAATTTCATGGCGCGTGAGGGCCGTGGCCTGATCTGTGTGCCGCTCACCGAAGAGCGCTGCCACGAACTCGGCCTGGAAATGATGGTGGGCCGCAATACCGCCACCCACGAAACCGCTTTTACCGTATCTGTTGACTTACTGGGCCACGGCTGTACTACAGGAATCAGCGCCCAGGACCGGGCAAAAACCATTCAGGCACTCATTGACCCCGGGTTCAAACCCGATGATTTCGGCAAACCCGGCCATATCTTCCCCCTGCGGGCCAAGGCAGAGGGCGTGTTGCGCCGCGCAGGCCACACTGAGGCAGCCATTGATTTGGCCAGACTGGCCGGCTTTGAACCCGCAGGCTGTATTGTGGAAATTCTGAATGAAGACGGAACCATGGCGCGTCTGGATGACCTGATGCTTGTGGCTGAGAAGTTCGGGCTGAAAATCATTTCAATAGAAGCACTGATCCGTTACCGGCTGGAGCATGAAACCCTCATCAAGCGTGAAATAGCCGTCCAGATGCCGACGCATTCCGGAGACTTCAGCCTCATCGCTTTCCGGCAAATCAATTCCGGTCAGGAACATCTGGCCCTGGTGAAAGGCGAATGGGCGCCGGATGAACCCGTGCTGGTTCGGGTACACAGCAGTTGCCTTACCGGCGATGTGTTCGGCTCCTGCCGCTGCGACTGTGGCGAACAACTGCAGCAGGCCATGCAGTTGATTGA
>JAGWYC010000075.1 GCA_018969565.1 Bacteroidota bacterium
AACCCAACCACCATTGATTATGAATCCCGGAAACGCAGACCTGAACATTTCTCCCAAAGCCTTTGATAAGGTCATGGATTTAATGCGGGATGCTTCACTACAGCCCACAGAGTACTTCCTGAGGGTAAGTGTTAAAGGCGGTGGCTGTTCCGGTCTGAGCTACAACCTGGACTTCGACAATGAATCAAAGCCGGGTGATATGGAGTTCGTACATCAGGGCTTGAAACTGGTATGTGACATGAAGAGTTTCCTCTACCTCTGCGGAACGGAGCTGGATTTCAGTGATGGCCTGAATGGTAAAGGATTTAACTTCATTAACCCCAATGCAGCCCGCACCTGTGGCTGTGGTGAAAGTTTCGCGGTTTAATTCTTTCGGGATAAGCTGCTAAACCTCGCCTTAGCCTCGTGAACGCTTAAATTCGCAGGCTTAAATGGCGTCCTATCCTTTCAAGCAGATTGAATCACGCTGGCAACAGCAATGGAAAGAACTCGAACTTTATCGCGTCCAGGAACATAGCTCCTTGCCCAAATTTTATGTGCTGGATATGTTTCCTTATCCCTCAGGAGCGGGCCTGCACGTCGGACACCCTTTGGGATATATCGCCAGCGATATCGTTTCGCGCTACAAACGCCTGAAAGGGTTTAATGTACTGCACCCCATGGGCTATGATGCCTTTGGTCTGCCCGCAGAACAATATGCCATACAGACCGGCCAGCATCCTTCCATCACGACCAATACCAACATCAAGCGATTCAGAGAGCAACTGGATCGTATGGGTTTTTGCTACGATTGGTCTCGGGAAGTACGTACCTGCGATCCTGCATATTATCGCTGGACCCAGTGGATCTTTTCACTACTTTTTACTCATTGGTATGACCCCGGTAAACAAAGTGCCAGGCCTATAGCCGATTTGCTGACCCATTTTCAGCAATATGGAAGCCAAAACCTTCAGGCTCATACATCCTTCCAGGGTTCTTTTACGGCTGACGAATGGAATTCATATAATGCCACCGAACGGGAACACATCCTCAATGCGTTCCGTCTGGCCTATATTGACGAAACAACGGTCAACTGGTGTCAGGAAATGGGCACTGTGCTGGCTAATGAAGAAGTAATTAACGATCCAAAGAAAGGACCTGTTAGCGAACGTGGCGGCTTCCCCGTGGAGCGCCGTAAAATGAAGCAGTGGTTTCTGCGGATCACGGCCTATGCTGACCGCCTCTTGCAGGGTTTGGATGGCTTGGAGTGGAGCGAATCCATCAAGGAAATTCAACGCAATTGGATCGGCAAAAGCACCGGCGCTGAATTGGATTTCCATTTGGTTGAAAAACCCGGCGCTATTACGGTTTTCACCACCCGTCCTGATACCATTTTCGGGGCTACATTCCTGGTGCTTGCTCCGGAATATGAGCAACTCGCTGAACTCTGCTCCGATGCGCAACGCGATGCCGTAATGGCTTATGCATCTAAAGCAAAAAACCGCAGTGAAATAGACCGAATGGCCGATACCGAAAAAACCGGCGTATTTACCGGTGCTATGGTGCGGCATCCTTTCACCGGAAAACAGTTGCCCGTATGGGTGAGTGACTATGTGCTCTCTGGCTACGGAACTGGCGCCATTATGGCGGTACCGGCACATGACGATCGGGATTTTGAATATGCCCGGGTATTTGATTTACCCATTGTTCCTGTGATTCATGCTTCAGAAGGTACCATCACGGAACCGCTTCAAGAGGCATATTCTGCCAAAGAAGGCGTATGCTTCAACAGTGACTTTCTGAACGGACTGCAGATAAAAGAAGCCATCAGTAAAGCTATTTCCGAAGTGGTTTCCCGCGGAATAGGCAGGAGTAAAACCAATTACAAACTGCGCGAAGCAGGTTTTGGTCGTCAGCGATATTGGGGAGAACCCATACCCATTGTTTTTGATGAAAAAGGCGTTCCATCGCTCGTGGAAGAGCTGCCTGTGGAATTACCCGCTGTGGAGCGTTATACACCCTCCGGTAGCGGGGCAAGTCCGCTTGCCGCGGTTGAACACTGGGTAAATACAGAACACGGAACCCGTGAAACAGATACCATGCCCGGCTGGGCCGGAAGCAGTTGGTATTTCCTTCGCTATACCGACCCACATAACGCTGAACAATTCGCGAGCGCCGAGGCACTGAATTACTGGGGTCAAGTGGATTTGTATGTGGGTGGCAGCGAACACGCCACCGGGCATCTGCTTTACAGTCGTTTCTGGACTAAATTCCTTTATGACCTCGGTTATATTTCCTGGGATGAACCATTCCGTCGCCTGGTGAATCAGGGAATGATTATGGGCGAAGATGGTCAAAAAATGAGTAAACGCTGGGGTAATGTGGTCAACCCGGATGATGTGTGTGAAGACTATGGTGCCGACACCTTGCGTTTGTATGAAATGTTCCTTGGTCCACTTACCGATTCCAAGCCCTGGAATACCAATGGTATTGAAGGTGTAAGCCGTTTTCTGAATAAATTCTGGCGTTTGTACATGGTGGAAGATAGCTGTGTTGTGAGCAACGATGAACCCACCCGCGAAGAATTGAAACTGCTGCATAAAACCATTCAAAAGGTTACATCGGATATTGAAAGCATGAGTTTCAACACGTCGGTATCTGCATTTATGGTGGCCGTAAACGAACTTCAGGCTGCTAAATGCAGGAAACGCGCCATTCTGGAACCTTTGTTAATTCTGCTTGCGCCTTTTGCGCCGCACATCACCGAAGAATTGTGGTCAAATCTGGGCCACCATAATAGTGTTCACTGCGCAGCCTGGCCTTCATTCAACCCAGAGTACCTCACCGAAAACGAGTTTAACTACCCGGTGAGTATCAACGGCAAAACGAGGACCTTTATCTCTTTTGCTCTGGATGCCGAGGAATCATTTATACGGGAAACCGTTTGCAGCAATCCCGATGTGATGAAATGGGTTGAAGACAAGCCTTTGAAAAAGCTCATTATCGTGAAAGGCCGTATCATCAACATGGTCATCTGACGCCTGTATCATCAAGGTTCTTCTATGATCCAGCGAAGGGCCAGTTCATATCCACGCAAACCCATTCCGTAGATGCCCCCACGGGCACTTTTCGCGATAAGTTCCAGATGCCGTTCGGGCTCTCGCTTATAAATGTTGGAAATATGCACGCTGATTACAGGAACAGGCAAAGCGGCCACCGCATCGGCAATGGCTACCGAGGTATGGCTGTAACCTCCGGCGTTGAGGATAATGCCTTTCACCTGATCAGACCCCGGAAGACCATAATGATGCAACAGATTAATCAGCTCCCCTTCTACATTGCTTTGTGCAAAAATCAACGTGATGTCGGGAAACCGGGTCTTCAACTCTTGCTCAAACTGTTCCCAGCTCCGACCACCATACATTCCAGGCTCGCGGATACCAAGCAAATTCAGGTTGGGTCCGTTGATTATTGCTACACGCATGATATGATTGCTTGGGGTTTGGTTTAATATCGCAACAGCACTTGCAAAGAAAGACTTCCTGATGGGAAAAATACTGGTAACCGGAGCAACGGGGCTTCTTGGGGCTCACCTTACATGCAGATTGCTGTTAACGGGTGCATGCGTGAAAGCACTTAGGCGGGAGCACAGCTCGCTTTCCCTGTTCGATCGTGTGGCTCGCTTGTATGGAATAGAGCTTGAACACCCCGAACTACGTTGGGTTTACGGTAGTTTGGAAGACGTTTTTTCTTTGGAAGAAGCGCTGCAAGATGTGGACACTGTTTTTCATTGTGCGGCATTTGTTTCTTTTTACAAGCAAGACGCTGCCGCCATGTTCCGCGCCAATATACAGGGTACTGCTAACCTGGTCAATGCCTGTCTTCGTGCAGGAAATCCGTATTTGCTCCATGTAAGTTCCATAGCTGCTCTGGGTCGTTCCACCGCCGGCGAACATATTAACGAGGATAGCACCTGGAGCGACTCCAGGCAGAATACACGTTATGCGGTTTCCAAACACCTGAGTGAACTGGAGGTATGGCGCGGTTTTGAAGAGGGTCTTGCGGGTTGTATAGTGAACCCCGGGATTATCATCGGCGCGGGTGACGGTTCCTCCGGTTCGAATATGTTTTTTAAGCGTGTCAGGAAAGGGTTGCGATTCTTCCCTACGGGTATCAATGGGTTTGTTTCTGTGGAAGATACGGTAGCGTTGATGTTGCTGCTCTGGGATAAAAAAGTCATGCACGAGCGCTTCATTGCGATATCAGAAAACACTTCCTATAAAGTTCTTCTTGAGGAAATTGCCGTATCCGGAAACTCAAGAAAACCCGATATCCCCATTTCCGGAGGCCTTTATATCTTCTTGAAATTCCTGACCGCAATGCTGGAGCCTGTTTTTGGCAAAAGACTTCCTGTCAGCTATGAAAACATTCGCTTAAGTAACCACATGGCTTACTACAGCAATCATAAAGCTCAGGAAGCAGGGATGGTTTTTGAGCCCTTATCTGTGTCTATTCAACGCACCGCGCAGCAGCTGAATGCGAATGCTTAACTTTGCGACATCGTGCGTTTAGGAGTCGTCATATTTCCCGGATCCAATTGCGACAAGGATCTTATCGAAGCCCTGGAACACCATACCGGTGGCAACGTAGTTACCTTGTGGCATCAGGAAAAAGACCTGAAATCATGTGATTTTATCTTTCTGCCGGGCGGTTTTTCCTACGGGGATTATCTGAGAAGTGGCGCCATAGCAGCTAAATCACCTATCATGGAGCGCGTTATAGATTTCGCGAACAAGGGTGGTTTTGTTATGGGTATTTGTAACGGATTCCAGATTTTGTGCGAAACAGGACTGCTTCCGGGTGCCCTGCTGCGCAATACCAATATGCGTTTTACGTGCAGTAATGTTTATCTGCGGGCAGCGAACGCTTCGCTTCCCTTGCTGAAACACTACCATTCCACGGAAGCATATAACATTCCAATCGCACATGGAGAAGGCCGTTTCTATGCCGATGCCGAAACGCTCAAACAAATAGAAGAACAAGGTCAGGTGCTCTTCCGCTACTGCGAAGCTTCCGGGGAAATAAGTGATGCGGCAAATCCTAATGGCTCCCTGAACAACATAGCCGGTGTATGCAATGCCGGAAAGAATGTTTTCGGTATGATGCCTCACCCCGAGCGTGCTGCTTTTGAACACCTGTTTAACACGGACGGAGTGCCGCTCTTCGAAGGAATCCGTGGTATGATTGCCTAAGTTCCTTTTTTACAGGAAGAATTCTGCTTCTAACCGGATAATCCGGGCAACGTTTGAGTGCTTATTATTGTCATTACTATAAACAAACCGCTAATTCGTAAAGTACCACTTCTTTGGCATGTGGTTTGGATTGAACTTTAAAGCATAATATCATGAGCACTGCATCCAAAAAAGCCATTGTGCGCCGGGGTACGGTTCAAAAGCCGGCTCAAAAAAGCGATGTGGGCAAGGAACAACGAGCCGCCGGCGCTTGAAAAGTTCAATTATCTTCCCCGCTTTGCATCCTGGCGGCATTTTCAGCCAGTTGCAGGGCCTCAAGCAATGAATCCAGTTTGCCATTTAATACATCACTGAGATTATACAGGGTGAGGTTAATTCTGTGGTCCGTTATTCTGCTTTGGGGATAATTATACGTGCGGATTTTTGCGCTTCTGTCTCCGGTTGATACAAGTGTTTTCCTTTTTGCAGCAATGGCTTCCTCTTGTTTTCTTACTGTTTCTTCATACAAGCGCGTGCGCAACATATTCATAGCCTTTTCCCGGTTGCCTAACTGCGTACGCTCCGTCTGACAAACAACCACAATTCCGCTCGGGATATGGGTCAACTGCACTTTGGTTTCAACTTTGTTTACATTCTGACCGCCGGCACCTCCACTGCGTGAAGTGTGTAATTCGATATCCCGCTCATTGAGTTGCACATCTATTTCTTCCGCCTCGGGCAACACAGCAACACTCACTGCAGAAGTGTGAATTCTACCTTGGGTTTCCGTTTGAGGGACACGTTGCACCCGATGCACACCACTTTCATATTTCATGATGCCATAAACCTGACTTCCCTTAATATTTAATATATATCGGCTGTATCCGCCTGCGCTTCCTTCGTTAAAATCAACCGTTTCTGTATGCCATCCCTTGCTTTCACAAAAGCGCAGATACATACGCGCTAAATCACCCACAAAAATACAGGCTTCATCTCCGCCGGTACCCGCCCTGATTTCCAATATAGCGTCTTTTTCGTCCTGCGGGTCTTTAGGCATAAGAAGGACTGAAATACGCTGCTCCAGTTCACGCGTTTTAACTTCCTGTTCTTCTAATTCTTCTAAGGCGAGCTGTTTTAGTTCTCTGTCGTTTTCAGTTTCGAGAATTTTTTTTGCCTGTTGCTGCTCGTGCAATAATTGTCTGTAGGAAACGTAAGCATCCTCTAATTCTTTTAACGTATTATATTCTTTATTAAGCCGGGTAAAACGTTTCATATCCGCAATGACCTCAGGGCTACTGAGCAATTGCTCTGTATCTATAAAGCGGGCATGAAAAGCCTCCAGTTTTTCTATCAACTTATTCATGGCTGATGATAAAATGCCAACTGTTTCATGTCTGTGTTTGCCATTCCACCGGAGTAAACTACGATCTGTTTCAAGCATAATGTACCCTCAGTGCTTATGGTATCCCTGGTGCCGTAATTAAGTGCTGTAGCCAGAATATGGTTGCTGTCAAGAGGCGTGTAAATAGTCTGATTATAGAGCGTCCATGATTCCGGTGGTTTCTCAAATATATGCTGCGGCAACAGTGCTGAAGAATATACCCGCACTGAAGTGCTGTTGTCTGCAGCTATAACTACTGATGAGCCATTATCCCTTATTCGGCAAAACTGTTTTGGAAACTGAGCACCCTGAATCATTTGCGTCTGCAGGGTCCTTCCGGCGAAATCCACTTTGCGAATTACGCGTTCTCGCGCATCCAGAATCCAACACGATCCATCCGCGGCTCGTCCCACACCTTGCACCTGATAGTTTTGAAACTGGTTGAAATCCAGTTCTTTTTTAAGATTAAGTTGATTGTCGAGTACGAGCAACTTTCTGCTGGTGCGGAAATAAACAAAAACATCCAAGGTATTGGAAGCATCAATCAGCGATACAAGACCATATTGAGCATATGATTGACTATGTTGCTGCTTCCCTGCTTTATTAAAGCAGTATAAAACACCATTGACATCTGCAGCCACTACAACTCCTGAGGCATCTGCAGAAATGCAACAGAATGAACCGGTAACGGCAGTAAATTGTGTATAAGGGTTGTCCTTACCATTTAATATAATCGAAGCTAAAACTATGATACCGAAGGTTTTCATTATGGGTTGATTACCTTGAAAATTCTTTCAGGCTGAGGCTTTGACCATCAAATTCAGCATAAGGGCAGCCATGGAGCCAGGTACCGGTATTTATATAGGTTTTATTATTTTCAAGCTTGTATTCCATGGCGAGATGACGATGGCCGAAAACGAAAAAATCGTACGGTGATTCCGCCGCTTTTTCTTTTGCATACATAAGCAGTATTTCTTTTTCTTCACCTAAAAATTCACGGTATTTAATTCCTTGTGCTTTTCTGCTTCCACTGCTCCATTTTGTTGCAATAAAGAAACCCAGATTTGGATGTAACCTAGCGAATAACCATGAAGACCAAGGTGCTCGAAACAAACGACGGAGTATTTTATATCCTTTCTCTCCTTTACCAAGGCCATCACCGTGATGTAAAAGGAATTTCTTTTTGTTAGTGCTGAGAATACAGAAATCACTGATTACCGATGCACCGAGTTCATCGGCCCAGTATGACTTCGTCCACATATCATGGTTACCGCGAAACATAAATACTTGAATTCCTGCTTGCTTTAATTCGCTGAGTTTTGCCAGGAACCTGATACATCCCTTTGGAACAACGTACTTATATTCAAACCAGAAATCAAACTGATCTCCCATGAGGAATACCGCCGCTGCATCATCTTTTACTAATTCCAACCAGGAAACTATTTCTAATTCGCGAAGCCTGCTCGATTCATGATTCGGATACCCGAGATGAAAATCCCCTGCGAAATATATTTTTTTTCCGGGGGAAAGGTCTATATCTATATGTTGCTCAGAGGGAGGCAAACTGTTTGAGGAATCTAATATCTCCGCTGAAAAATTCTCGTATGTCCTTTACACCATAACGCAGCATGCAGATTCTGTCCAGACCAAGTCCGAACGCAAAACCGCTGTATATTTCCGGATCTATGGAGCAATTCTGGAGCACATTTGGATGGACCATACCACATCCCAAAATTTCCAGCCAGCCTGTTCCTTTTGTGAGCCTATAATCATCTTCGGTATCAGTTCCTACCCATACATCCATTTCAGCACTTGGTTCCGTAAACGGGAAGTAACTCGGGCGAAATCTTACTTTCGTATTTTCACCGAACAATTTCTGAATGAAGTAATACAGCGTTTGCTTCAGGTCAGCGAAACTCACTTCCTGGTCAATATAAAGACCTTCTAACTGGTGAAAGAAACAAT